>JACRDE010000028.1 GCA_016212935.1 Desulfomonile tiedjei
CCTCTTCGGGCAGGAATTGTGGAGAGGCTTGCGGACTATCCCTGGAGTAGCTATCCTTATTACGCCTATAAAAAGAAACCGCCTTTATGGTTAAAAACCGAACCAATTTTGGGCCAATTTTCTGGTCAAAACCGCTACCAGTCTTATAGGATCGAAGTGCAACAGTATTCCAATGAAGTCAAGAGCATCAGGGAAGAGGTAAAGCATGGACTTATTTATGGCGGTCAAGAATTTATAGATCAAATCAAAAAGGATTACTTAGGTGATAAAAGGGATGTGGAGTTGCCTCAGCGCAACAGGTTGTTAAGGGCTTTTGATCCCGAACCAATCTTGAAGGCAGCGGCAAAGAGCTTGGGATTCAGCTTGGAAAATGCTCGTAACGTCAAAAGAATTGGCTCTGGCGAGAAAGACAAGCGCGATTTGCTCGTATATTGGCTTTGGCAAACAGGACGGTTATCTAATAACGCCATCGGCGCTTTCTTCGGTCTGACCTATTCGGCCATCAGCCGATGTGCCAAAGTTATTCGCGACAGGATTGCCGTGGATCGTGAGATGAGGGGTCAGTATGAAAAACTCAAATCACAAATCAAGGTTTGACCCCAAATACACGCCGATCCCATTACATGAGGACAGAGAACGCCAGATGACTCGTGTTATTCTCACCAAGTCCCGACACTGGTCCTACGAAAAGGAGTATCGGATTTTTCGCCCTGAAACGGCTAGCCAAAACCTCAGTTATCCGGTCGAGCTTCTGACCGGAGTCATTTTCGGCTGCATGACACCGGGCGAGGTCCGAGCATCAGTCAAGCAATGGGTTAAAGACGGGAATTGCCGGGTGGCTTTCTTTGAGTCACGTCCAAAAGCAGCAGAATTTGGCCTTGACATAGTACGAATAGAGTAGTGAACACGGACCAGAGCGCCGAACAAGGCGCTCAACCGGACGCTTTACAGCGCCGGTTAGCTCGGTGTTAGCCTCACGGACAAGAAAGGAAGAAAGTCGTAATGGTAGAAGAGCAAATCCAAGAAATGGTGGACCGAGAGACACGAGCCTGGGACACACAAGACGCAGGGGCACTCGTTTCCATCTTTCATCCCGACATGGTTTGGCCCTGGCCGCCTGATCCTAACGCTCATGATCCCGTTAAATGGGTGTTCCCCCAAGGACGCTTTAATCGTGAACGCTGGAAACAGGCCTGGCAAGAGCTCTTCTGGACGCACGAGCTTATACACAACCACCGGAGTACCGTGAAGATTGTCGTCTCAGCCGAGGCAGATGGAGCTTTTGCTGTTGTGGACGTAGATACGCTCTGGCGTCACAAACAGACGGGAGAAGATTTTCGTTGGAAAGGCAGGGCGTGCAAGGGGTACACCAGGATAGGCAATGAATGGAAACTTATCTATCATACTGGACTTCTTGACTACAAAGGCCGGGGAAGAACCGGCTAACGACCGCATGAACCGGATCGTGTCCCTGTCGGGCCACTCCCGGTTATGCATATGTTGGGCACTGAATAGGAAATGAAGGTCGGTACTTGGAGCATGGAGGATTGTATATGCGCAAAGCCATACAGCCCCTTGTTATAGCTTTGGTCATCTTGCCGTTTCTCGCTTTTGATCTATTTGCAGGAGGTTCTCTTCTTGTTCGAAACGCCCGTCTCGTCGATGGAACAGACGCGCCAGTTCAAGAAGGCGTTTCGGTACTGATTCAGAATGGACGAATTGCGAAAATAGGGAAGAACCTGTCTTCGCGAGGAACTCCGGAGTTGGATGTAGGAGGCTCGTATGTGCTCCCTGGCCTCATCGACGGTCATGTGCACCTGGATTGGGGGCCAGGTGTTTTGATAAACAACTACGATACGCCCCAAAGCATCAAAGAATGGGAAGCAACCTGGGGGAAGAATGTTTCCCAATACTTAAGAGCCTATCTCGCATGTGGGGTGACAACGGTTCTCAATGCTTCTGCTCCTGCTTTTGTCATTCAGGACATCAGAAGGGGTTTAGAAAAAGGTAATCCGGGTCCTCGTTTCTTGTCGGTTGGGCAGTTATTCTCCCCGCCAAAAGGGTATGCTGCCGGGAAACAAAATAAGCCGGTTTCTTCTCATGAAGAAGCAGAGACAAAGCTTGATGTTATGCAGTCCCTGGGAGTAATCGGAATCAAGGTTCCCATTGAGAAGGGGTGGAGTCCTTTCGGGGATTTGCCGAGGCATTCTCCTGACATGCTCCGAGCAATCAAAGAGGGGGCAGCCCAACGCAATCTCCCTATCTACGTCCACGCCACCTGCGAAGAGGATTTCAGCACGGCCTTGGATATGAAACCTCACGCCCTTATGCACACGCTTGTAAGCAGGGGCAAAGAACAGCTTTCAAAGAGCTTCATAGAACGAATGGCAAGTACAAAGACGTATCAGGTCAGTACGCTTTCAATCATGGATGCGGCATTAGCCTCCTATGAAATTAGCCGGCTTAATGAGCCATTGTTGGAAATCGTCGTTCCGGAAAGCGAGTTGGCGAGAGCACGAGATCCGATTGCTGTTGATAACATACGTAAATTGTTTGTTTCTAAACAGCTACCTTGGCTTCCGAAGGTATTCCTGAACTTCTTCGTAAATGTATTCTACGGTAAAGAAGGTATCATGAAATCACTGCAAAACAGCAAGAAAGCAATATATGATCTCCATAAAGCAGGAGTGAATATCGTCATGGGAAGTGATGCAGTTCCTAACAACGCTGCGATATATTCATTCCATGGCTTCACATCGTTGCGAGAGATCGAGCTGCTCGGGGAAGCAGGATTATCCCCCAAGGAGGCTATCAAGGCAGCGACAGTGAACACGGCCACAATGGTAGGACTGGAACGTGAGATTGGAACTATAGAAGTGGGCAAACGCGCCGATCTCGTCGTGTTGCGAGACAATCCATTGAAGAATCTTACAGCGTTTCGGACTGTACGCTGGACGATCAAGGACGGCATAGCAAAAACCCCGAAAGAATGGATGAATTAGGAGAGGCAACGGGGGTCAACCCTGACAGTGGACATGGAGAAGAATTGAGACAATTGCCCAACGACCGGCTGCACCTGATCGCCGAAAAAGCCGGCTCCAGGTGAGCCGCATGTTATATGAGCAGAGAAAGGGATAGCCATGTTGACAGGTATTCACATTCTTATGACGTACAAGTGCAACCTTGAGTGTGACCATTGTTTCCTTTACTCAAGCCCCAACGCGCAAGGTACTATAATTGGGGTCAAACCTTGAATTGTGAAGAAAGCTTGACAAAGCTTTTCAAGTCAACTATTGTGGGTAATATAGCTCGACAATGGAGAATCGAATTTCCTGGAGCGCTTTACCATGTGATGTCACGTGGCAATAATTTTCAGGAGGAGTTTTGGGTAAAGGAATAGATTGATGAAGATCACGAAGGCGTCAATAACTCCGATCGACTATTACGGATTGCGGATAGTTGAATATACTTCAGATAACAAACTCTTGTCCTCGGTCGCAGAGATTACCATTGACCCAGGAACCAAACATCCAAGGGCATATTCGAAAAGATCGGACAAATACTACTATGTCGTATCGGGGAACTTGGAGTTCATTGTCGAGAACGATTCATACTCCCTGGCCCCTGGTGATGTATGCGTGATTTTAAAGGGGCAGAGGTTTTTGTATCGAAACACGACCGAAGAGCCAGCTAAGGTCGTTCTGATCCATACGCCGCAGTTTGACTTGCAGTCCGAAGTGTTGGAGGAATAGAACCATGCATGGCCGGACAAACAACAAAGAAAACCATAACAGCGGTATGAACCCTGACCGTTGTTGAGGATCGCCGGTGATCATCTCTCGAGATACGTGCAGCCTGGTAAAGATCTATATGAAAGAGGCCCATACCTCACTTTCTACTCTGCGGCCCAGAGCATCATCGGCTGCATCAAAATTGAAGATGAATTATTGATCGAGCCTGCCTGAGGGGTGGCGGATTTTGCCGGCTCAAGACAGCTTTTCCGTCAACGCTCTGCGGACTTAAGGTTCCCGAGTGCCCGGTTGAGCGCCTCTTCGAACATGTCGATCTCTCCGGCGGTGAAATCCCGGTAAAACAGATCAATCATTTCCGCGGAAACCGCATGATATAGGGCCTGCATTTTTTTATCCTTCCCGGTCAACCGGATGATGACCTTTCTCCGGTCCTCCTTCGAGGGAACACGTTTCAGGTGGCCGGCGGCTTCGAGTCTGTCGAGCATGCTCGTCAGGGTCGATTTTCCCAGCGACGTTTTGTCCGCCAACTCCTGGATGGGGATTCCGTCCTCTTCCCACAGTGCGAAGAGGATCCTGCCCTGGGCGGGATTGATCTGGCCGAGTTTATATTTTTTCAGCTTCCGGGCAAAGATCCTGCCGGCGGCCTGGTGTATGCGGGCTATCAAAAAGCCGCCCTGGCGCAGCGGTTTCATGCGCCCCTCTATAACTCGAAGACGAAAAAATTTAATTGATGGTAGTACTGGGCACGCGCAGGTCGCAGGCATAACACGGTATGGTCGGGGTCATGGGGCCCTGCCGGGTAATATCTCTCCCAGCCCTTTTGCCAGAGGGATTCTTTAACGCTTTCGTCGGAAACGATTTCCATCTTGCCGCTCAGCATGAGCCCCCTGAACTCCCGCGGGATGTGAAAGTACACCGATACCCGGGGGTTCTTTCTGATGTGGGCTATCTTTGCCGAGGAAGTATTGGTGGTGAAGACGGCCCAAAAATCATTTTGATGGTCGGCGAAGAAGGACGTCAAGCCGGGAAACTGCTCCTTCCGCCGCAGATTGAACATGGCTCGGGTCTGGGGAAATCCTTCCGGGGCGATAGTGGTCACGATAGCGGCCTCGGCCGTTTCCATGAGATCCAGGGCCAACCGTTTTGCTGCGTTATGGTCCACGGTGACACCTCCGTTATTTGTTCGATAGAGTATAGTACTATATAGAACTAAATGTCAAGCAAAAAAAACGTCATGATCGTCATCGTCTTCCGGGCGATGAGGGATTGAAAGAGAGGGCTTCTGATTAATTCCGCTGGTTCTTTTATTTTCGAATGATAAGGGATTTTTGGTTTTTGTGTTAGTCAGCCTTCTTTATTCGTGGTATAATTAGAACAAAGTTCTAAGCGTTCTAATGCGTTCCATCCGGAAAAATGCTGTTTCCGAACGGATATGAAATAAGGAGACCGCCATATTTCTAAGCCAAGCCGTGATACCCATTTGGATAATACGAATCCTTCTTTAAATGAAAAAGGATTGCGATAGTTTTCTAACATAAGGAGGAATTACAATGCGTTTTCGGATGATGGCCATCTTAATCGGTTTATGTCTGGCGGTCTTCGCCGGATCGGCAGCCGCTAAAACCCAGATCAACATCGGTATCGTCGTCAACCCGGATTTCGTCCACGTCAAGGCGGCCAACTGGTTTAAGCAAAGCGTGGAGAAAGCCCTGCCCGGTAAAGTGAGCGTAGTGGTTCACCACTCGGCCGTTTTGGGCAGCGAGACCCAGGTCCTGCAGCAGATCCAGTTAGGGACCACCCAAATGTCGGTCTGCACCACCGGACCCGTCGAGGCCTTCGTGCCCGAAATCAAGGCCCTGGAAATGCCTTTCGTTTTCCCCTCTTACGAGGCGGCTGACAAGGTGCTGGACGGGCCGGTAGGTCAGGACCTGGCCAGGATGTTCGAGAAGTCCGGCTTCGTAGCCCTGGCCTTTTTGGACAACGGTTTCCGCAATCTCACCAATTCCAAACGTCCGGTAAAGACGCCAGAGGATGTGAAGGGGCTGAAAATCCGGACCATGGAAGCCCCCACCCATCTGGCGATCTGGCGGGCCATCGGGGCCAACCCGACGCCCATGGCCTGGCCCATCTTCACCCAGCTTCAACAGGGGGTCATCGACGGCCAGGAAAACCCCACCGCCGTGATCCACGCCGCCAAGCTGATCGAGGCCGGTCAGAAATACCTGACTCTGACCCGCCATGTCTATTCGGCGCTGGTTTTCGTGGCCAGTAAGGCCTTCTTAGACGGTCTCTCTGCCTAGGAACGCAAGATAATCGCCGATAGCGTTCGCGCGGCCGCGCTTCAGGGCCGCCAATTCATCCGCAGCAATGAGGCCAGACAATTAGCCGAGCTCAAAGCCGCCGGGATGCAGGTAGAGGAGAAACCTGATCTGACGGCCTTTCGCAAAGTCACGGCCCCGGTCATCCACTCGGCCTCCGGTGACACCCGGAAACTATTAGAGAAGATCGAACAGACGGTGAAATAGGAAAACCAGACGATAGGCACGAGGCGAGAGACAATAAACCGCCGCAACCTCGCCAGCCCGTTCGAATTGGGGTCAAACCTTGATCTGTGAATAAAGCTTGACAAGCCTTTTTTAGTCAACTATTATTGGCAATATGGCACGACAGTGGAGAATCGAATTTCCTGGAGCGCTTTACCATGTGATGTCACGTGGCAATAATTTTCAGGATATTTTTTTGTCCGACAATGACCGGCATCTTTTTTGCGGTTTATTGGGGGAGTTATCCGAGCGGTTTGCTATAGAGATATATGCCTATGTATTGATGGAAACCCATCTGTTATGTTGAGCTCAACATAAGATATGTTATGTGAAGTTCCGGATTATGTGAAGTTCGCCCCCTTATTTCACTGATTTTCTTTATTCTGACCCCTTTTTTATTAATTTACTAAACATAATTATGGTCTTTTGTCAA
>JACRDE010000352.1 GCA_016212935.1 Desulfomonile tiedjei
TCTTTGCCCTTATGCATAACCCCAACGCCCAAAAAAATCCGCGTGACCCGCCGCGTCATGCAATCCCCCGAAAGCCCAACCCCGAAACCCCTCGGTGTACCCGGGCAGGGGTATTTTCAGGTAAAGGCCGGAATCCAGTCTCTCAAACAGATTCTGGACCCCGGCTTTCGCCGGGGTGACGGTGTTGTACTTGGCTAAGCAGCTGAAATAACGTGAGCCAATTCTTTAAGTTAGCGCCTATGTCCCGATTTTACAAATATGAAAGCGAAATGGTATTACAGGAACAGACTGCCAGTTTCTGATCCCGTTAGCTCTCTTTCCGGTCAGACTTGAACTCGTCAAATCGCCAAGTCAGGGAGACCATATCCTCCATACTGTTTCTGTGAAGCACATATGGCAGTTTCTCAAATACCTTTATCATCGGTCTGTTGGACAGAAGAACCTCGGCCCTGAATCCCAGGATTCCGCGTTCTTTTCCGATTTCTTCCAAATAGCGGAGTAGGGCACTTGCCAATCCATGACCCCGATAGTTCTCGTCCACCATGAACGCAACGTCCGGATATGGGTCTCCTGGGGTTATCATGTACCGCGCCTCCGCAATTATTTTGCGGTCCTCCCTTGGACCCATGGTAACAACCATGGAAAGCCCATCTTCTTCGACCACATTTACGTATTGCTGAAGATTCCTGTGAGGCATGCTCCTTCGCGCGCTGAAATACCTAAAATAAACCGACTCTTCGGACAAATTGTAGAAGAGATCTCGGAGCATGGTTTCATCGCTGGATTTTATCACTCTGACGTGACCTTTGATACCGCCTTTGAAGATTCGATCAGTCCGGATTCGGCGGCGCAATTCGGGTGAGCAAATCCTGTAATAGACCTGGTCCGGATACACATATCCCGATTCCCTGGCCGATTTCATCAACTCTTCTCTGTGGTCGGGATGTGCGATTTCGATCATTGCCATTGCTCGGTCTCTGATGCATTTACCGCCCAGGTAAGCTATTCCGTACTCAGTGACCACGTAATTTACTTCGCCTCTATTCATCATGACAGCGGCTTTGGGGCCGAACGTCGGGACTATGGTGGATCTACCGCTCTTAAGAGAAGAAGACCGAAGGCAAATAATCGAACGGCCATCCCTTGAAAGAGTCGCCCCCCGCATGAAATCGCTATCTCCACCAGAACCTTCAAATGCAGTCCAATTGGGAGTACCTTGCCTGATCTGGCCTCTCAAATCCACCTGCATAGCAAGATTGACAGCGACCATGCGGTCATTCTGGGCTATGAATGCCGGATTCAAGAGTGTGTCCGCAGGATAAAGCTCAATAAGAGGGTTATCGTGAACGTAATCATACAGTCTCCGAGTACCCATGCAACTGGTGGCCAAAGATTTCCCTCGGTAAAGATTCTTGGTGCTGTTATCCACAACCCCGGATTCAATAAGATCGATAAGCGGATCTGTGAAAATCTCTGTATGTATCCCCAGTCGACGGTGATCTTTGAGAAAATCCATCAAACCTCGTGATATCCCTGCAAAACCGAACTGAAGAATTGACCCGTCCTCAATAAGGTCGCTCACATATGCGCTGATTGTTCTTTCAGTCTCTCCCAAAGGTTCTTCAGGCAACTCCCCCAGGGGTTCGGTCGCTTCGACGAGGTAGTCTATTCTGTCCCCCGCAATAAAGGAGTCCCCAAGAGTCCGGGGCATTAAAGGATTGACTTGGGCTATAACCATTCTCGCTGATTCAACCGCAGCCGCTGAAAAGTCAACCGAAATTCCGAGACTGAAACGGCCGAACCGATCCGGCTCTGATACTTGGACTATAGCCACGTCGATGGGGATACGGCGATTCCTAAAAAACGCCGGGATCTGCGAATGATACAGGGGGATGTAATTGTATTCGGACATGCTATCGGATTCGTCGGATGCTCCTCCTACGCAAAAGGTCTTCATCCTGAACCTTCCCCAATCGCCAGCAGCCAAACGCGAGGCCTCCGTGCCCCTGATAAACTGCAACATTTCCACGTCTTCAACGTATGACTGTTCCAGCGCTGCCAGAATGGTCTTGGGTTCGGAGCACATACTGCCGACGTATATTCGGTCGCCGTTTTTGACTTTTCGCGCCACTTCCGCTGGCGGGACAAGTTTGGAAGCGAACTTTTCTTGCCATCGAGTTATCTGATTCATTGCAATTACCTATTGTTGATCTTGTTCACAGGATCTTCGTTTTGTTGCCTCGCTGTCAAGGACTTCCTTCAGTAAACCGAGCCCGTGAACACGAAGGTGCGGCCACCGGGGTACTTCGTCCCGACAAGAGGCACCGAAAGCGGAAGTCGACGGATCTTCATTGTGAGACGCGACTTAACGAAATCAACCATTCCTGTAGAAGAACTCGTATATATTGCAGATGGAATTCACTGTAAGACTTTACCTTGAACAAGTAATTTCCGGGTTGGTACCATCTGGGGGTGTAACACTGGCGGTCCAGCCAAGCTGCACATTATGTGGCGAATCGGTATGAGGAGATTTGAACTGCGGCTGATGCTATTCTCTCTCCAATCGGCGAACCCATTCCGGCACGGTTGCGCCGGGCACACAATCGTTCCCGGGTATGTAAGGCTTGAGATCGATTATGGGCGAGCCATCCAAGGCATCGATTTTGTCTACGAATACGGTGCAGTCTTTCACTGCCTTGATTCTGCACACTGAGAACCCGATTATATTAGGCCGAAACGGAGACCTCGTGGCGAACACACCCATGAGGGGATTGCGTTTATCACCGCGCGGGTGGACCCTCAATGTGGCCCTTTCCTCCGGGGAATCGTTTCGGTTGAACCAATAGAATACAATTACGTGGGAAAAACTGTCGAGGCCGAGCAACGCGTCTTTGAACTCGGGTAGAATCTCGAGGGCGAGTATGTCCGCTGTTCTTGCAACTCTGCCTACAGGATGAATGGAATAGCTTTCTGCCATAGATTGAGAAGTCCATCCGAACAAAATCATACCGGCCGCAAAGAAGTACCACAAACGCTTCATGGGTTCAAGAGGCGCCCCGTGGGGATGAACTAAAATCCGACCAACCGGGTTTATCAACATAGACTGCCTGGTTTCCACGCTCATGCTCATCCTGTTTCTCGCCAGAATCAGAAGCGTTATTATCGAGTCAATGCCCATTCACCAGCGTGATGAGCACAGTACGGTGAATGGCAAAGAAGATCGGTCCGGCATGTCTTGCATCGAACGTCTCGCTACTCTTTCAGGTAATTGTAGAATTCGGCCTTGTGTCGGTTAGACGGGTTAAGCAGCTTGGAGAGAGTGGTCTCGTCCAGTGGGCCGGCGCCGGGGTGACTGCTGAACTGAAGAGCAGTTCCTTTATCATCAGTCAACGCGTCCCAGATGAAATTGAAGCCGGGAATTTTGGTTTCGGGCTTGGCGAGGGGATGAAAACCCCGTTTTTCGATTCCTCGCAATCCCTCGCCGAGCCCAGCTGCTTTGGGATCGCCGTGGCACTCGTGGCATGTCCTCCCTTTTGCAGAGATTGTGTGGGGTTCGTACGGATTAAAGATGAGAGCAGGAAACCCAGCTGACGTGCTTGGCACATGACTGTCGAGAAGTACTTTGCTATCCTCATCCACATGGGAGATCACATATTGATGCATCGGACGCATAACGGAGACTCGGCCTTTGGAATCAAACCCCAGCGGAGGTCTGGACCATTTGCGTTCGGTGTAGGCACGGAACCATGCTCCTCGTCGTTTTTCTCCGTCGAGCCAATCTGATGTCTCGGGTGTTCCCCATTTTTCTTCGGGTTCCGGGGGTGCGGGGCCGTCCTGGGGCGCTAGAACTTCTGCATACGTCCCGACACTGCGGTTCAACAATTCCTGCACTTGTGGATCGTTCTGGGTCTGGGTGGGGGCCCATTTCCAGTAGTCAGGCCGTTCTTCCAGCATGAGATGAAGGCCGTAGTCCTGAAATGACCAGGCTGCGTGACACGCCGAGCATCTGAGATTCTTATTGTGGGCCTCGATCCTGTGAGGAACCGATTGTGGGTTCATGACCGGAACCGATCGACCCTCGCCACGGAGCAGGGTCATGGTCCCGTCATCGTTCTTGAGCACCGCGGGGTGATCTCCGCGTACGTGACAAGCTTCGCACGAGATCTTTACTCCGTTTTCTGAAGAGGTCTGAATCTCACCGGTTCCGTGCACTTCTTCAAGCGTGTGGCAGTCCATGCATCCCATGCCGGCCCGAAAATGCACATCAGGTAATAATCGATGCTGTTCCGACCCGTATATGGTCGGTGCCAGTTTGCCTCCAAGGAAAGGTGACTTGAACCCTCTGTGGAAATCTCTTTCGAAAAGACCAACATAATCAGCTCCCACGTGATTGGCATTGTGGCATTTCAGGCACGCAGTAATGCCGGTGTCTCTGACGATCGAGTGTTTCCTCGGCCTGCCGTCCTTGCTGTTCGGGTAAGCGATGTGGCATGCCGAACATCCTAGGCCTCGATGTTCTCCCCATCGGCTTGAGCCTTTGGTATGAAGATGGCATCTGAGACAAGACCTCCTGAGAAGATCGTCTACGAGATTTCCCGACGAAGAAGGATGGGGAACCTGTCTGAGATTTTCCAAGTCCACGCTGGCGTGAGTGGCGTTGGGTTCTTCCTGAGCTCCAAAGGCGAATCTGGTGTGATTTATCATCCTTGGCGCAAGGGCCATGGACGAACGCTGTACTCTCCTGGTTTCCTCAGGATGGCATTCACCGCACGTTTTTCCGGCTGAACTAAGGTCTCCGGGATCTTTAATTAGTCCAGTGTGGGCCTTGTCCTTATCCTCGGACACGGAGTCCCCTTTGTGACAACGCACGCAAGGCAAAGCATGGGAGGAGTCCATTTCCGATGTTGCCTCATGGCAAGTGACGCACTTTCCAGGGTCTCTGCAGGCGATTGTCTTTTCTTCTTTCGGCGGTTTCTGCCACCATGTGGGATACAACGACTCCAGGACGCGGTCGGTTTTGTCTGGGGCGGGAATAAGCTTGGGGTCGGAATGCGGTTGGTCTTGGGCTTTGCTTGCGGAACTCGTTGCCAGGAGCGAAAGCAGAAGGAAGCATGCCCAGAGAGCCCGCCGGGCGCTCCCATCGGGCAA
>JACRDE010000347.1 GCA_016212935.1 Desulfomonile tiedjei
CGCGCTTTCCACTTGATCACGCGTGACAAAGCCCAGATCCAGCAATATTTCGAAATTGGAACGAATTCTCGCTGGAGCGCTCTCCAAGACCTGCTGGTTGCTGTCAAACAGAGACACCGCATTGGCTTTTGCTGCAAACAATTGAGCAATTGCATGCCCCATGAGCCCGGCGCCTATAACAGCTATTTTCTTTTCGAGTAATTCTGTTGATTCCAAGGCCTTATTCCTCACTGTAGATGACCATGACACATTTTACCGGCTTCGATCCCTCTGCCATCCCGAAATGGGGCGTGCTCGAATCGAAATACACGCAATCTCCTTCTTCGACGACAAATTCTTTGTCGCCGTAAACAAAACGCATGGTGCCTTCCAAAACCAACAAGATTTCTTCGCCCTTGTGTTGAAAAACCGCCCTCTGTCTAGGCTTAACGGGAAGCGTCAAGATATAGGGATCCATGTGCCGCAAGGGAAACTTGTGGGCCAGGGGCTCGTACGAGTAGCCGAAGGCCGTACCGTCTCGAGCCATGGTTATATGTTCGGACTTTTTCACCAGCGTAATGGGTGCCTTGTTTTCGGTCTCGCTGAAGATCTCGGAAATATTTACCCCCAGAGCCTTCGCCAGCATCAGGAGAGTTGAGACAGGAGGTGCTTTCTTTGAATTCTCCACCTTCGAGAGATACCCTTTAGTGAATCCGGTCGTGTTAGCCACATCCTGGAGATTGAGGCCGCGCTCGAGTCTCAATGATTTTATCTTTGGGCCAATTGCTGTCTCATCAATCATCGACGCGCCCTCCACGCCCTCGAATCGCAAGACCTAATACCATGTCGTTCTCCCAAACAAGTGATTCTTGGGCACGTTGGAAGTCTCCTCCGCTCCGGACGGCAAGCCGGACCGTCAGTCCAGAGTGATATCCGGTTTCAATGCACAGCCGCATGAAACTCGGTAGCCCCAACCGATTGAGCGGCCGACAGAATTGGCACACGTTTTTACGATCCGTCACTGAGTTTACTATCAGTAAACTCACCAAGTGATTATCTATGCTCATAAAACGGTTTGAATTATGATCTTAGGGAAATTCCGTTGAGTTTCCTTTTATGAAACATTTCTAACCAATTTAGGAAACCCTGTCAACTCAAATTTTTCATAACTCCAAGTTTTTCGAATTCCGATTCTGCCACTGATGGTGTGACCGGTTCTCGGGTCATTCCCGTTCCGGCAACACCATACTTATACCAATGCTCGTTCAAAGCAGTAAGAATTCGGGGAAACACTTCTTACAAGAAGGGTTTCCCCGATTTTACTTCTTTGATTGAGAGTTAGTATTAATTCGTAGATTGGATCAGAGTCCGTGTTATTCTCAGGGCCATGGTTAGACTACCGCGAGGTGTATAGGTCCTGGAGTTCCTCACCGCACTGCGCAGCGTGGTAATCGTCATCAGAGGACGGTCTCTTGCGATAAAGACTACTTGGCTTACCTGGAACCTGTGGTGAATTGGTGTTTCCGTTTTGGCGTGGAGCTATGATCTAATTGTCTGGTGCCTATACCGAAGCGATTCGTCGTCGCGAACCCACGGGCACGCTTATAGGATGAGATGACTTTCTCTCAAAACTTGAGCTCGCTTTGGACAGATCCGTGCCGCCCCAGAAGCCTGGCCCAAAGATGTCTGTAAATAACTCGCAAAACACGTTTGATCTCGCCGGAACTGCCGGACGGGCAAAACTGATCGACTATCAGTATAATATGGACAAAAAACAGGCTTGAGATGCGGCCTTCAGCCAGCAAGTGAAACGCGCTCAGTTACTTCTAATTTTGGCGTGGTAAATGCGCAGCCTCGTCCACACAACTGGTTGAAATTCCGTGCTGGCGAAGAATAGTGAGGGATTGTCACGCATTATGTATAGGTGGTTGACATGCATGCCAAATATCGTGCTCGCCCCCTAACAGCATCAACCTGATATTGTTACCTGTTCTACCGCTGATGTCCTTTGATTAGCACTGGCAATATTCTTGCATGGCCATAGCCCGCAGAAATTCCAGTGGAGGGGCGACACTAGAACCTCAAAAAATGGAAGACGCATGAGACTGTCGTTTGATACCAGTTCGCAGTCAAACAAGGAAGAATCGGGGAGGACCTTCTTTGCCAAAGAAGGTTCCCCCTATCTTACTGATTTGAAAGCGAATTAGTATGAGGGCGAACAGCTTGTTTCTGGCCAGAAGCTTGCAGTTAAGCATCCACGACGGCTCACGGAAGACAACGGCGGCCACTTGGGATAGGAAGGGCCATCGAGTGGCCGACCACTGACCCAAGAACCCTCCAAAAGTCAGGGCGGACGCATAATTCCGGACGACGGGTTGAAGAGTTTCGTCGACGCAGGGGGCGGCGGATTGTCCTCAAGGGCACTAAATATGCCGTAATGGACCATATTAGATTTTGAACATACCACTAAAGATGGCATTGAGGAAAGGGGGAGCAATTTTGATTAGGAAACTGGTCACCGGAAGTCTGATGCGGAAGCTCGTAGCATGCTTTGTGTTGGTATCGGCGGCCCAGATCCCGATAGTGGGGTACCTGTCTTTTGATAGCGCAAAAACGGGACTCGAGCAAGCTGCGCTCAACAAACTTGATTCCGAGAGGGAACTTAGGAAGAATGAGTTGTTGGCCTACTTCCTCGGCACGGTACAGAATCTAAGATTCATGGCTCAGACACCCGCTACGCGGTCCGCTGCAGAAACCCTTCAATCATACCATGAGTACAACAAATCTGGGCCAGACTCGGCATTCGATACGAACTCAGAGCTTTTCAAACAAATGTATGCATCGATCAATCCGTTCTTTAAGAGCTTCCTCGAAACTCATGAAGTGAACTCTTCCGGTTATGACGACATCTATCTCATAAGCGGTACTCATGGAATCGTTATGTTTACTGCCATGAGATCGAAGGACCTGGGCGCTGATCTACGGCGCGGCGACCTCAAAGGATCCAGTCTAACAAAGCTGTACGAGATGGTGCTCAAGACCAAGAAACCGTCGATGGTGGATTTCTCCATTTACGCTCCGCTGGAAAAGCCCGCTTTGTTCATGGGGGTCCCCATTCTGGGGGAAGGCGATGCAGTGGATGGGGTCCTTGTAATGCGGATGGGCCCTGAGAAAATTAATTCGATCTTTGGGTCGACCGCTGCGACGGGAAGGAGCACGGATGCCTATTTGGTAGGACATGATTTCCTCATGCGATCCCAATCCCGATCCGAACAGGACTCATCCATGCTCCGCACGAAGATAAACACAGAAGCCGTGAAGAACGCCCTTCAAGGCAAATCTGGCACTGGCCTCTTCCAAAATTCTCGGAACGCCACGGTTCTGACATCGTATTCGCCGGTAGGCTTGAATGATGCCAAGGGGCTGGGAGCGGATTTCGATTGGGCCGCGATTGCGGAGATCAACGCCGATGAGGCGTTCGCTTCGGTCCAGGCGTTGAAAGATCGTGTGATCCTCATAGCGCTTATTATTGCGGCGCTGTCGGTGTTGGTAGCTTTTGTAATCGCCGGAACGATATCAAAACCTGTGGTGGCCCTTGCTGAGAAGGTCGCCCAAATCGGTGAGGGCGACCTGACATCGGAGATTCCCCATCAAACCAGAGATGACGAGCTTGGGGCGCTGGCGACGGCAATCGATAGGATGGTGCGCAATCTGCGTGAGCAGATCGCGCGCATTACTGAAGGGGTCGTCATATTGAGTTCGTCGGCATCGGAGATATCTACCACTGTGGCTGAAGTGGCCGCGAGTTCAGCTCAAACGTCCTCAGCGATGACTGAAACTACCGTCACGGTAGAAGAGCTCAGACAAGCCGCTCAAAGGGCCAGCGAGAGAGCAAAGAGCGTGGCGACCAATGCTCAGGAATCCGTGAAAACATCGGCTGCCGGCAAGCAGGCTACGGACGACACTACCCAAAGGATGAGACACATTAAGGAACAAATGACATCCATGGGCCAAACGGTGGTTCGACTCAGCGAACATAGCCGCGCAATTGAGGAAATAATGGCCTCAGTGCAAGACCTTGCTGATCAATCAAATCTTCTCGCGGTCAACGCCTCAATCGAAGCAGCGAGAGCCGGAGAGCACGGCAAAGGCTTTGCGGTGGTCGCACACGAAATCAAAAATTTGGCCGATCAATCCCGAGATGCCACGGGACATGTCCGATCCATTCTCGAAGAGACCCGGAAATGGGTCAATGCCGTGGTAATGTCCGCCGAAGAGGGCATCAAGGCTGTAGAAGGAGGCGTGAGACAGTCCATTTTGGCCGGCGAGTCAATCGAAAAGCTCTATGCCGATGTTGAAGGCTCCGCCCGAGCCGCAAATGAGATCCAGTTGTCCAGCGATCAGCAATCGGTAGCCATTGACCAGGTTTCTGGTGGAATAAGCAGCATCGATCTCGCCATCAGACAAAATGTGAGCAGCACGTCGCAGTTGGAAAGTGCTGCCAAAAGGTTGGCGGATCTGGGTGGTCAACTCAAGGATTTGGTGGAGCGATACAGAATTTGAGTTCACCTCCCAGAAATGGACGGGAGGATTGTTCTTGCGCAGAACGAAGCAGGCTTCAGAGTATAGCGTATGGCACGCGATCAGAAACGATATCAGTCTCTTATTTCAGAAAGGAAAAGATCCATGAAGGAAAAACCCGAATACTCTCGTCGCGTAATCTTACTTCTCGTGCTCTTAGTCAGTCTCATTGCGGCTCCGGCGGTGGCTCAAGATGTCGTCAAGATCGGAGTCATATATTCGTTGAGCGGACCGGCCGCCAGCGTCGCCAAGGCTCAGAAAAACGCAGTGGATCTGGCAATAAAGGACGTAAATGAAGCCGGCGGCGTTGGTCTCGGCGGAAAGAAAATCCAACTTGAGGCCGTAATCGGCGATGATCAAACCAAAGCGGAGACGGCCACTGCATTATTCGAGGACATGGTAAAGAAGCGGGGCGTGACAGCGGTGATGGGTGGAACGTTGGCCCATATCCCGTTGGCTCTGAACATAGCAGCCAAGAAAGATCCAGCCCTCTTTGTTGCAACATGCGCAGTGCCGGACGCACTCTATCAGCAGGGGGTCAAGGCCCCAACGACGCTTAGTATCCTGGGCGGAGCCTCTGATGTCGGACGTACTGGAGCCTCATACCTCGCTGAAAAAATGAAACCGAAGAAGGTGGCTTGTTTAGTGCCTGCATATGCGTTCGGCAACGCTGTGGCAACCGGATTCGAGTCCGTGATAAAGAAGCATCCCGAGATTAATTACAAAATCTTCTGGCACCCGTTGGGAAGCACAGACTTGAAACGAGATTTGGAGGCGGTGCGGAATTTCAAACCTGACGTGATTGCCATTGCATCGTTCGGCCAAGATGCTTCCAACGTCCTAAATGCAGCTTTCAAAATGGGTTTGGGGAAGGAGGCCAAACTTTTCCACTTGTGGTTCCTTGATGCTTTTGCAATGGCCACTCTCCCTGATGCGATGAAAGACGTATATCTTCAAATGTTTTGGTATCACGATATGACGGGATTTCAGGATGAGGCTGTTGTCAAGGCTTCCAATGAATTCGTTGCCAAATATGCCAAGGCTTACGGCGAGCCACCGGATCCTTTTACGGTGCCAGCGTATTTCGCCGTCAAGGAGATTGTGAGAGCCATGGAAGTGGCCCAGAGCACAGACCCGCTCAAGATGTATGAAGCCCTGATGGCCAACCCTGTATGGACCGGAGCAAAAGGTGAGGCGAAATGGCGCAAAGATGGGCGATGTATATACAAATACTTTGATTGGATAGTCGAAGGAAAAGGACCTGCCGATCGGAAAGCTGGCACATTCGACAGCAAGTATGATTTCGGAAAGATAGTGGACGCGTTCCCAGGCGAGGCTTTTGCTCCTACTCTCAAGGAACTCGGCTATTAGAGGTCACCCACTGGAGGCTCCGCAAAGGCCTGCTTTCTGTTCCGCAGGTCGTTGCGGCCTCCAGCATGCTCGCATGATAGGAGTCAGTTTAACTCTCGGCTCACGTTAATCTAATGACAATGCAGCACTGGAGTTCCTCGCCACATAGCACAACGTGGTAATAGTCGGCAGAGGACGATCTTCGGCCAAGAGGTCTCAAAAAAGCTCGACAAAATAAGTGTGATCTCGGCGACTTGCTACCGCGATTGTCTTCATCCGAACTCAGGGCCGAGGACTGCGCAAAGCAGCTCCGGGCGGCCGGCATGCTCGTTCTTTCCACGGAACATCCTGGTGAGGGGCCGCGAGAACTCGAAGCCAAGTGCTTTGACCAGTGGTACAGCCCAGGAATTGTCCCGCACGCAGTCGACAAACACCGTCTCTCTTTCCGATCGGTGCAAGAACTCATCCAGCAGCGATGCGGCTACGTCCCAGTTGTTGGCCATCCACGGGCCCAGGTGATCTGCAAGCGAACCGCGTCGCCCGAAAGTGTACCCCGCGACACAGCCGTTTTGTCTGGCTACCAGTGTGAGGTCCGGTGCTTTTTCGGTTAGAGAACCCAACAGACCGCTCCTGTCGGCTCCGAAAATTTCCCTATCGAGCCTCAGAACGTCCTGGATTTCTACGGGCCCATTCTGTTGGATTTTCTCACCTGCTTGACGTTTCAGCCTCCACCGCTCTATTTCGTACTCGGACACAAATCCAAATTTCTCGTAAAGCGGTTTGCCTTGTGGGGTCGCATCGAGTTTCATGCAGGGGACGTTTCGCGAATCGAGGTACGAAATTGCACGTTCGAGAAGCGCTGTGCCTATTCCTCGCCCTCGATACTGGAGATCAACGATCACCATGCCAATCCATGCGAACCTTCCTTCATAGACTATTGTTGTAGATGTGCCGATGACGCGGCCCTGATGCTCTGCTGCGAAACATCCATCCGGGCTGGCGGAGATGAATCGCTCCCAGTCTACCGAGGTCTGGTTCCAGCCTGCGATGTCCTTCAACCGCATTGCTTCAGGGATGTCCTCAATCGTCATCAAGCGTAATCGGATGCTCATGGGCTCAAATGCACTCGCTTTCAAATCCTAGAATTGAGGGGATTTTCTTTGCCCAAATGCTGTTTCCTCGGTCCCCGAGCACGACATCCTGCGGAAACAAACGGCACACGTCCCCAGGAAAGCAACAAATCGTTTTTCCCAGCACATCACCGCATGGGGTATCTTTTAGGGCATACTCCACGTTGTCCTCGAACTTCCCATCACAGTAGTTAGCCACCGTCCGGGCAGGCAGTGCGTCTCCCAGCAGTCGATCGATACAGACATAGAACATCCCTAGGCTCTTGGAAAGGTATCGGGCCAGCGATTCGAAGAAATCCTCGTCCGAGTTGTGATTACTCTGCAACAGGAACAAGTGGGCATCCTCGATCTTCTTCCGGTCAGTGATGTCCGACAGAATTGTCCGACACTTGTTGAATTGGCCGCTTTCGTCCTGTACCGCAACGGACTCCAATTGAACATAAAAGTCAGTGTCGTCTTTTCTTGCCACCTTGATCTCGCAAGCCGGCTTGGATTGAGCTTCAAAAACCTTCTGGAGATGGAAGTGGAAAGCATCCCCGAACTCTCGACAAATAAAGCCGGAGGGGTCTATTGATCAATGTCCGTCTCTCTTCACCCAAGAGTCGGACCACTGTAAGATTGGCCTCAAAATAAGCCCCTTATCATTCAACGTGACGTAGCCCACGGGAGCGCACTCATACAACTCTGAAAAGTTGTCTCGTGACGCTTCGAGTTCTTGTTGGGTTCGGCGAAGTTCATCGTTCTGCATCTCCAGTTCAATCTGATAGACTTGCAGTTCATGGATCAGTACTTGGACCTGTTCAGGGGAGCGTGCTGATACGTCCGAGATACCCAATGGTTTCTCCGCCATCGCCAGTTCTGCCTGCTTGCGGAGTTCTAGAATCTTACCTTTGGGATCTTTTTCTTGAGTCATAGGGCCCCCCTTATCTCATAGGCCAATAAGCCGGGCATCATATCTAATGGCAAGTTCATACCATGAGAATAGGGGGAAAGAAAAATCCTTTGAGTTTCGATCCTCTCCGAACTCAATAGATACTGTTATGCGGTTCCGACTCCGTCGTCGCATAAACCATAAGCCACCGGAGCACTATTCTGCGCGATTTTCCATGTCCGGGCAACACAGTATTCCAAAACCGCTAATACCAATGCTCGTTCAAAGCAGTAAGAATTTGGGCGACCTGCTTTGTAAAGAAGGTTCCCCAGGCCCTTCCAAGAAACTTTTAGCACTGCTCTGCATCTTCATTTTCCAGCGGAAAATGAGGATGCAGACAAATGCTA
>JACRDE010000342.1 GCA_016212935.1 Desulfomonile tiedjei
TAAAAGTTCTTGAGGTGGGGTTCGGGGAGGAATTTCTTACAAGAAGTGCCTCCCCGATTTTACATATTTGAAAACGAAATGGTATTACAACTAGGCTTTTTCCCCTTCATAGCCCTTGACTGTAAGCCGTTTTTATGTTTAAACAATTATTCAGGAGAGAGGGATAATCATCGGGATTGGACGGTTTGCGATGAAATTCCTCCCCTTGCTTGTCTTCACATGTCTGCTACTCACTGGCTGCGCCGGGACAGCCCAGTCGCTAAAGAACAGTGTGCCTTTTCTCGACTCGTATATGAAGGGGGAAACGTCGACCGGCAAACCCGAATCAACCAGCGAACATGCGTCACCCAAACTTCCTCAGATCAGCCCATCCAAAGCCGCGCTCATGGAAACCGCCCAATTGGACCAGTTTTGAATACGCGTATGTCGAGAATCCACTCTGATAGCAATTGCCGGAATTTATGACTAAATTACTGCTGCGCGGGAATGACGAGTCCATACGAAGACTGCTCCTAATACTAAAAAGCTAGAAGTTCTTGGGATGGGGTTCGGGGAAACACTTCTTACAAGAATGGTTTCCCCGATTTTGCTTCTTTGATTGCGAATTCGTGTGGGTCGTTTCCGTAGGAATATACGATGTGACATGGTATTCTTGGCTTAATTGGATGGCTTACAAGAATCTGGGAGAGTCTGATGGCGAAAACAAAGAAAGAAAAGACCACCATTCCGGGAGGAAGCCTCCTGGCCAGGGGAGACATGATCAAAGTGATGCAGCAGGGATCGCCAGTGGAATGCAAGGTGCTGTCCTGTATTGCATTGGAGGACGGCTCGTGCCTGGCAAGCCTTGAAGTACTCGAAGGCGAAAGAAAAGGGCAGAAAATAACGTCAAAGCTGCGCTTGGGCAATCAGGGACCCTAGAAATACTGCGAATGCCTTTTCACCTGTGAATGCATGGAAAGAGAGGGAAGCAGAGGGGACATCGGGCAGATGATCCGGAGCATGCGCGGCGGCACGTAGCGCCTTTTGGGTGCGGACCATTTCCTGTCTTCAGAACTGGCTCCGCAAGCCACCCTTCAATACCAAATCAACTTTTCGTCCGAGTACGGCCTGCTGTTCATCAGCCCTCAAAACAATGGGTAAATTTACGGCGCCAGGACGCCTAAACCCTCTGCCAGGGCTGTGAAACCCGACAGTATCACCGGGACAATCAAAATTGGAGTGACCCAGAATTTCTTGCGAGCCGTCAGAAAATTCCACAGTTTCCTGATTGGAGATATTCCGTGCTTCCTGCTTCGCTGCACCTCAATTGCAATGTGTGACGAGTGCTTGAAGGGGCGCCCGAGGACATCCTCTGGCAAGAGTTGTCCTCGGTACGTCTTCAGGAATCTCCAAGTCCTGCCGCAGCCCTAGAACAGTGTGTAAATGAAGGGAGCCGCGACCGGTGAACTGGCTGCCAGAATTATGAAAGCCGATAGTATTACCAGGACGATCAAAATCGGAGCGAGCCAGAATTTCTTACGGACTTTCAAGAAATCCCAGAATTCCTTGATCAGGGACATTTCCTATTTCCTCCTAATAAGCCTCAACTAAAACTGCTTTTCGTATCTTTCGATGCTGGTGTCTGCTTCCTGTTCTTTGCGACGCCAGTAAGTGGTTGCACCGGGATCAAGACTTCTCTCCATCGGGTCTTTGCCAAGAACACGCATAATTAATCCAGTAGGGGTTATTACAAGGAAAAAGATAACGGTCAATAAAATTCTCGAGACAAAGTACCCGAGAACAATGGATAAACCGATCCACAAGTTGTAGATGGCTTGGAACAAAGGTGGGATCAACCTGCATGCGGCAAGGGCTGCACCAGCGACAATCCAGACCCATCCGGTTCCGGAACCTTTCCACAGAAGAAGAAAACTGCCAATCACTCCGGGTAGTACCAGGAACAGCGCAGCCAGAATCGTAAGATCACGACTCGATGGAACCCGCTGCACCGCACGAATCTCGTCTTTTATTTCTTGAATTATGTTCACGACTGTTACTATTTCCTTGAATTTCGGCTAGTTCCTCAATGCTATTGACAAACTACATAATACAACAAAAAACACCTGGAGAAAACAGCATAAGTTCAAAAAAACGCAAGCCTTATTTCTCGCCGCCGACATTTAACTGAATGGCCAATGGAACGATGTCCGCCAAAGTTGAAATCAATCCAGTTCGAATTGGCTCCTCCAATCAGTGTCCGACTTCAGCTCAGGCTGATTCTTTTTGTCCAGGAGGAATCCGCCCAACACAAGATAATCCATTTCTGTCCGCATGAAACAGAGGTACGCGTGTTCCGGGCTCATCACAATCGGTTCCCCGCGCACATTGAATGAGGTGTTCACGATTACCGGACAACCAGTCTTCTTGTGAAACGCTGCAATCATCTCATGATACAATGGATTTGTGTCCTTGTGGACGGTTTGAATTCGGGCGGAGTAGTCCACGTGGGTGATTGCAGGGATCTCAGATCTTGCCACGTTGAGCTTGTCGATGCCCCAGAGTCTGTGCTCTTCGTCCGTCATGCCGCGCCTAATTTTCTCGTCCACGTTGGCCACGAGAAGCATGTAAGGTGAAGGCCGATCCAGCTCAAAGAACTTGTCGACCTCTTCCATCAACACTGACGGAGCAAACGGCCTGAAGCTCTCGCGGTACTTGATCTTGAGATTCATCTGCGACTGCATTTTCGGATTGCGAGCATCGCCGATAATCGAACGAGCCCCCAACGCGCGAGGCCCGAATTCCATCCTCCCCTGGAACCAACCGATGACTTTTCCTTCGGCGATAATGTCAGCCACCCTCGACGGGAGGAGCCCGTCCTCCAGGTGCTCGTACGGATAGCCGTTGCGGTCAAGGAATTCCTTGATCTCCGTGTCGTTATAGACCGGGCCCAGGTAAGAACCCATCTGCATATCGCGGATATCGTCCGCTACTCTGCCATTTTCAAGCAGTTGATACCAAACGAAGAGGGCCGCTCCCAGCGCTCCGCCTGCATCTCCCGCGGCAGGCTGGATCCACAAGTCTTCGAAGGGGCCTTCCCTGAGAATCCGGCCGTTCCCAACGCAGTTCAAGGCGACGCCGCCAGCTAGACAGAGGTATTTTTCGCCGGTCACTTTCTTTATGTGCCTGGCTGTGCGGATCATGACCTCTTCGGTTACTACCTGTATGGATTTGGCGAGGTCCATTTCACGCTGGGTCAGCTTGGCTTCAGGTTTTCTGGCAGGTCCTCCGAAAAGTTTTTCGAATGCTTTACCCGTCATGGTCAATCCGTACGGGTAGGTGAAGTAATCCATATTCAGCTTAAACGAGCCGTCTTCCTTGATGTCAATCAGTTCGTTGAGAATAGTATCCACGTATTTTGGCTCGCCGTACGGAGCCAGACCCATTATCTTGTATTCCCCGGAATTGACCTTGAATCCTGTGAAATATGTAAACGCGGAATAGAGTAGCCCCAGCGAATGAGGGAATTGGATCTCGTAATCGATGCGGATCTTGTTTCCTTCTCCGATACCGAAGCTTGTGGTGGTCCACTCTCCAACGCCGTCCATGGTTAGAAACGCTGCCCTGTTGTAAGGCGACGGGAAAAAAGCGCTGGCCGCGTGAGACTCATGATGTTCTGGAAACAGCAATTTTCCTTCGTAATTGAGGCTCTTCCTTATCAGATTCGGAAGATGGAGCTTCTGCTTGAGCCACAAGGGCATGGCCATGAGAAAAGAAGCCCAGCCGCGGGGAGAATAGGAGACGTAGGTCTCCAGGATCCTCTCGAATTTTATGAAGGGCTTGTCGTAAAACGCGACGTAATCGAGATCCTTAGAGGTGATTCCGGCCTCCTTCAGGCAGTACTCGATTGCATCATGCGGAAACGCATGGTCGTGCTTTATTCTGGAAAACCGTTCCTGCTGGGCTGCCGCTAAGATTATTCCGTCTCTAATCAGGCAAGCCGCACTGTCGTGATAAAATGCCGAAAGTCCGAGAATATTCATGTCTCTTACCGAAAAACGCTCCAAGATCGTAAACTTATGGACCGCTGGGCGGTCGCCGCCGGTTTGTATTTCAAATAGCGTGCCTGGACCGGCTGCGCTGCGTAGTATTCGAATCCCGGCCAGCGGGAATAGCTGTCTGTTTGCCTATTTGTGGATTTAACGAAGCTCTTCCAATCAGTGCCATCGACCGAGTATTCGATTTCCCACAACTCCGGAACCGAGGCTTCATCTCCCCACACGAGTCTCAATCTGCTCATGGGGCGAGACTCCTCCATGTCCAGCACTACTTCCATCGGATCTTCAGGCCGGACCTTGCTCGCAGAATAGACGCTCTCACCCGGATAGCCGGTTAGTATGTGTTCAGGCCCATTGGCCGGACTATCCGCGGGCGGAGCGTATTTCACGGTTCCGGACGCGGCCATATCCCAGAAGAAGCTGTCTTTATTGCTAGTCTTGTCTCCGTCGGTCAATGCCATGCCAAGAAAGTGCTCCTTGACCAGGTTGGCCAGTTCCTTGGCCATAAGGTAATTCCCTCCTGCAGTCAAGTGGCACCAATCCGTAAACACCCATTCAGACACGTCGTCAAAATAATCTGAAAAATCGACCAGAAAATAACCTGTCTTCTCAGCGCTCTGCCTGACTTTGTCCAGGAATAGCTGGTACATCTTGTCCGACGGCACACCGTAATACTGGCGGTATCCGCCGAGCGAATCCAGGATTTTCTCTTTATCGTGTTTCGGTTTCTTGCACAAATAGAACCATGGCTGAAGCGCTATTATGTGAGGCACGCCGTCGTTTTTGAGCGCAGCTGAATAGTTCTCTACAACTCTTACCACAGCGGACATGTTGCGATCGACCAGCCTGGATTTTTCATCGACCGAAAGATTAGCGGACGACGCGTCCGGCTTGTATTGTTCTGATACGCCTTTGTGCTGATACAGATCCTTGTTCAATTCCTGGAACAGGTCCTTTCCCGACCAGAAATAGGTCATAAGAAACGAGTTGTTCTTCAGCCACAAAGTCAAGTACGATGAGAGACCGGCCCCGTTGTATGCGTATATCTCATGAAGAATGTTGTGGAATTGACCTTCCTTGAAGTAATTCCAGTCCTCTGTAAGCTTGCTGACGATCGGAATCTCGTTTGCCCCGTCCAGCGATATGACCAGATCGGGACTGTAATCACGCAACTTGGTCATGTACCGCATGAGCAGGTGCTGATACGCGTATCCCCAGACAGCAGTGTTGTAAACCCGAATGGTTTTCCCGGGAATTGGGGCGCTAGAGTTCAGGATCATTTCCATCATGTGGGAGATGGTTTCTCTGTATTCGATCCCGTAGTAGTCCATTGCAGGCGCTGCTTCGCCGATGGCACCCATGCCGAAAGCGGTGGATCCGCCTGTGAGAAAGACACGAAATTCGTCCTGGTGCTTGACCATCGGAATGTCTCTAGGCTCCCGGAACCCCGCGTTATTCGCGTATTCATACCGGTTACCTTTCAGCACATTATATTCCAGGCACACTCCAGGCACGAAGTCGTAGTCGTAATGGGAGACCGGCATGGTGAAGTCGCGGCGGGCCATGGAGAGGTCCTTGGGATAAACAGGCGCTAGGTATGTGCTTGCCAAGCCCCACTGCGCCAGCTTCTCCAGGCCCACAAAGATCAAAACCACGCTTGCGGCAAGAAAAACTACGTACAGAGGAACCTTAATCCAGGACCAAACGAACTTTCGAAAAAAACCTTGCCTCACAGAATTCGAGGTATCGGGTCCCTGGTCCGGCTCAGATGGCTGCTTCGCGGTTTTCGGGTCCAGTGCTGCCTCGGATTGATTGTCTGGGCTCAGGTGCTTTCTCTTACTCATGGCAACTCTGTTTATATCAAAAGAGCTTTTAGGGCAAGGGGACCGAAAGCGGGGCGCACCATCAGCCAGCGAAAGACGCCCATTTCTGCGACAGAGCCCTCTTTCGGGGCAAGAGCGAAGCCACGTGCTCGGCACGGGGATCTTTACTTAAGGCGATCGATGAGATACTGTGTGATAACCGGGTTGTGCTTGACGAAATCGATCAAGAGGTCGCTGACCTGCTCAGCATAATTATAGCAGTTTTTTCCGCGATCCTTCAGTATTGTGTAGCCGTCGCCTCCGGCGGCGAGAAAATCATTGGTTGCCAAGCTGTATACAGCAGAGCTGTCGATTTTTTTTCCGTGAACAGATTCAATCGTTACTCTTCCATTATCTGCCGAGTATACGATCCCGAAGGTCTGGAGTTTCCCTCCGCTGCCCGGCTCCAGATCGTGGCTGAACTGAAGAACTTTCTGGAGGTCTTCACCTGTGAGGTCCATCTTGACCACAATGTTCGAAAATGGCAGGACGGTGAATACATCGCTCATGGTAATGTCGCCTTCTTTTATGCTCTCTCGAATCCCGCCCCCGTTGATCACCGCAGCGTCCGACTTGGCGTAATTAGCCATCAAATGGGTGATGAGGCGTCCAAGATTTGTGTCTTTCCCGGATCTTATGGAATACCTGCCGCCGTCAAGGAATATCTCTGTTTTCCCTATGATTCGTTGGAGCTCCGGCCCCATTTCCTTTTCATAGCCTCCTATCACGGCCGCTATTTGCGGATCTTCCTTAACGTCCGGGCCCAGATAGACCAATTCCCCGTTGTGCTTGACGAAA
>JACRDE010000343.1 GCA_016212935.1 Desulfomonile tiedjei
GATAAATATGAACAACATCGAGAAGATGGCGAAGGAAAGAAACGTGATGTCAGTCATGAACGTGAAACACTGTGAGAAAAAGAGAGGGTTCAAGATCAGAGTCAGCGTGGCCACAAAACACACAGCACGCGAATTGCCGGAAAAACGTAGCAGCAACCAGAATCCCAACGACGCCAGGATTCCCAAGAAAAGAACCGAAATCCTGAGAACTGTCAGTGAAAAGCCAAACAGCTCAATGAACAACCGCGCCCACAAGAGATGAGCAATCAAAGAAGGCCCACCAGGCGCCCAACCGGGCCCCCACCCGGTTGACCCTAGGCTCCCGTGAGTAACAAGATTTTCGAGGGCCTTGGTGAAAGCCCAGTCGTCATTAACCATGAATTCGCCGCAGGGGTTCACGATCAGGACAAACACCACCCACAGCGAGATCAACATCAATAGATGTGCCGCGTCACCCAAGATGGAGGTTCTGGCGCAGGGGTTCAGGCTTTTGGCGACGCCGGAGCGGTTTTCGTCCATGGGTGCAACCGACGAATCACTGGAGTTCTTGCTCCGGCCGGCAAGAAGTCATCCGACTTGAAAGTCAGGGGACCAGCCCTCGAGGTTTTCCTCTACCAGGGTTTCTGCAACAGTGCGGCTTTGTGCCCGGTTGCCTCGGGCTCGAACTATCTCCAATTCAATCGATGCCATGCCGCGATAGAATTGGGTTCGGTCCATTAGTAGTTCGGGGTGATTTGATCGGATTTCGGTCTCGTATCTGGAACATCCCTCACTTTGCGTGGTCGATCCATCTGGTCTGGCAAAAAAGTGAGGTACCCCGGCCAATCTGCAAATCATCGGTCGATATTCGTAAAGAGAGCATAACCCTCCAAAGTTGACTGCACAAACGGCTGACCTGTATGCGTCCCCCCAGGGATCATCGTGTTTATCTTTGACGATTTGCCTGCATCTATGCAGGATATCCAGTTGTATTGAGGATTCCAGGGTTTTGAAACCCCGTCTCAAATAGAGCATCTCTATGAAAGTGTGCAGAGTAAGGTCCACGGTGCAGCATTTGACTCCATCGCAGCCGCCACATGAAAAACCGACCTGATGGACGGCAGCTCCATAGGTGGAGTCTATTGTACGATAAAGCTCTGAGAGACGGGGTATCAATTCATCCCCGGAAAACATGGAGAACTCCAGAATCTTCCATCGCATCTTCTTACCGCTTCCCTCTTCGCCCCAAAATGGGAATGAATCGGCAAGCGGTCTCTTCGGATACTGAATAAACAGACCGGACAGCAGTGGAATCAACTACTCCTGCCAGCTGATCGCTTCTTCCGGGCAAGTGTCAATGGCTTCCTGGATGTCGTCCTCGGAGCATGCACTCTGATCTGTCACATAAGCCTTCTCGCTCTCTTCATTAAGTGCGAAGCAGTCTTCGGCTATAGCTGCACATGTCCCGCATCCGCTGCAAGCCTCTTCATCGATGACAACTGTCTTTGCCATTGTCTCTCCTTTCGTCGAGCTGTTTGAGTTTCAAAACGATCTTTATCCTGTCTGATTTACCAAGTCCGCATTTCGGAGTCAATACATATATGCTGAGTAGGATTCCAGATTCATCGAAATTGGTCTGTTGATTCAAGTCGGTCGCTCTGGTAGCATTTCCAGGGCTTCCGTGCCGCAGACGCCCCCTGTCCCCCCTCCGTTAGGGTTTTTCGGTGTTTTCTCGATCCCTTAATCAGTGAGTAACGCGCCGTTTTCGCCAACATCAGGCGGTTTATGCGCTTCGCACAAAAAAAATCTATCGCGCCACTAAGACCGCACAATCTAGGGGTCTATGCATAACTCAGCGGTATTATGAAAGATGTAAGCACAATTACGCTCATAGCCCGTAATCAGGGCACAAAAGAGCGAAAAAAAGACTCCGATTTTCCTTGACTCCTCTCAAATAGGGATGTTTATAGAACTACATCGCCTCTGAACAATTTTAAGCAGCACGAAATGAGGAGGAAACATGACTAAAGCTGAATTTATTGAAAAGCTTGCCAAAAAAGGGGAGACTACGAAGAAGCAGGCTGCCGAAGCTCTTGAGCTAGTGTTCAGCACAATTTCGGAGGAGCTAGGGAAGGGGGAACAAATTTCCGTACCCGGATTCGGAAAATTCTCGGTGGTGAAACGAGCGGCCCGTACCGGTATCAATCCCCGCACAAAGAAAAAGATAAAGATAAAGGCTACCAACGCTCCGAAATTCTCGGCGGCAAAAGCACTGAAAGAAGGCGTAAAGTAGACTAACGCCGACGGCCCCGACTGTGTCATTGGGCCGAGATACTTCGTTTCTGAGGATTTCGGTACACTAACTTTTTGCTGGCAGACAGTCCAAGGGAGGATTCGGGTGTTTGTACGCCTGAATGGGGGAAGGCTCAGCGAGATTAGATAGGCTGGATAGGCGGGGCCCCTAATTTTTTCGCAGGACTGACACGTCGCATTCCAAGGGTAAGAGCAGACGGGGATGTTAGCATCCTTGGTTGCATGC
>JACRDE010000355.1 GCA_016212935.1 Desulfomonile tiedjei
GATCGCACTACATCCCCTGTCTTGAATTTCCAGTTAAGCCTCCCCGAACCGCAATCAACCGAGTACAAATGTCCGTCCCAGCTGCCGAAGAAGGCTGAATTCAGCTCTGAAACTATGGTCGGCGAAGAGAAAACCCAGCCGTCGCATTTGAATTTCCATTTTACAGACGGTAACCCTGGAACCAACTCTTCTTCAATACAGGGTTCCGCGAGTTGGACATCTCTTTCCGCTGAGAATAGGTCTACCCTGTCTCCTAATTCCTTTTCCGAAATTAGGCCTGCTTCTACGAGTTTCTTGAACAGACTCAACAGATGTCTGGCGGACAGCCTGTATTTCAAGATCAATTCTGCATCGCTCATGCCGTTTCTTATGTCAATGGCAACTTCTTCGCCGACGATCTGAGGTCTATCACTCAGCATTTTTCAGAGTCCTTGAAACAGCGTGATCGGTCCCTGATAGATTGGGGCCTCCCGCCTTGGTTCGAGACATCTCATATGCATTACTGATGCCAAGAAGTCTTGAACCGGATTGAAGTCTAAATGATAAGCCATATGTAGGTCCTGCAAATTCCGGAGCCAAGCAATACCTAATTCTGAAGGCCCGGAAGCGAGGAACCTGGGTGAATTTTGAGCGGACCTACGGTCGCGATGCATTTGACACTCACTCATCCCCAGATGGACGGGCAATCAGACAGCGAGTTCTTCTATACATCTTTCCACGCAGCGGCATTCATTGTCGACTCGTCCGCAATCGGCTCATTCCGGGAGTCACCAAGCTCAGACCGAGTGAGCCGCCCTCTCGAATCGTCGAACAACTGAACCAGCGAAAGCACGCACGAGCCTCGCTCCGAATTCCTCACCGTTCTCATGTTTCACATGCTGCGATCCGGTGTCAAGGGAAGAGATAAAAATAGTCTCGGCGAATTACTTGTGCAGAGGCCATAAGGCAACCCTTTTGAGTAACCGTTTGTCCTTTGCGGATTTTTTCCGTCATCAATCAAGTCCATTTCGAGTCCTTTATGCTCAAGTTCAAAAGCAGCCAATCTTCGCATGCGCCCAGCCATTGCCGAAGACACGCATTGCAAAGACTCTGCGGGGTGGCATGTTATGTGCAAGCCACTGATGAGGCCGCCGCGCATCGGGCTCCAACTTGGGAGGGGGTGTGAAATGGTTGAAGTCGACAGGGTTCCGCTTGAGAATGTCCCGTGGCAGGACTTGGACAGCTATGAAGATCGCAACATTTTTCAAACCTTGCCTTGGCTTAACTTCATAATGGCCGGCCATGGGGGTGAACCCGTCATCGCTCAAATTACTGAAAACGGGCGACTGCAAGGGTATTTTACCGGGCTTAAGGTGGCAAAATTCGGCATCAAAATATTGGGAAGCCCATTCAAAGGCTGGACCACAGGCTCCATGGGATTCAATCTGCTTCCGGGGACTGATAGAGGCAAGGTCCTTAGGGCGACTCAGGATTTCGCATTCCGCAAACTCAACTGTCTCTATTTTGAGATGATGGACCGTTTTGGAACGTGCGAAGATTATTCACATGTCTCACAGAAAGTTTCTCCTTATCGTTGTCAGGAACTTGACTTGACCAGAAGCGAAGAAGAGCTTTGGTCAAACATGTCATCAAAGTCCTGTCGCTGGTGCATAAGGAAAGCCAAGAAAATTGGATTGACGATTGAAGAGGCTTCAGACGAACAATTTGCGGATGACTATTACGAGCAATTGACGGACGTGTTCGCGAAACAGTCCCTCATTCCGACCTATGACCTGCAAAGGGTTCGCGACCTGATCAAGTTTCTCAAACCAACAGGAAATCTTCTGTTATTGCGTGTTCGCGAACCGACAGGTAAATGCATTGCCACGGGAATCTTTCCGGGCTTTCATGATACTGGTCATTTTTGGGGTGGAGCCAGTTGGCGAAAACACCAGAACTTCTGTCCAAATGAATTTATGATCTGGCACGCCATGATATACTGGAAACGCAAAGGAATGAAAACGTTCAATCTTGGCGGCTACCGAGAATACAAGAGAAAATTCGGAGTCTCCGACGTAAGCGTCCCGCGTGTGATATGTGCCCGGACAAGTGTCCTCGTGCCTCTACGAGACGTAGCCTTGCAAGCATGGAATTACACTCACAGGTTTAGAGGGCACGTTAACATGCTTGCCAAGAGAGTTTTGTCTTGCTGATTTGAAGCAAATTTGTATCAGATCCGGCCAACTCTAATCAGACATCTGGGGCGACGGCTCGGATTCCCGCTTAGCCCTCCGCTGAATCAACACGTAAAGTACTGGCGTAAAAAATACCCCAAGAATGGTGACTCCAAGCATGCCGGCGGCAACTGCAGTTCCGAGAGATTGGCGGCTCACAGCTCCCGCACCGCTTGCCACCACCAGCGGAAGCACTCCAAAAATGAACGCAAATGACGTCATGAGAATGGGCCGAAACCTGAGCTTAGCGCCCTCAACTGCCGCTTCTATAGCTCCTTTACCTTTGGAACGCATGTCTCTTGCGAACTCCACGATCAAAATCGCGTTTTTCGCAGATAGTCCCACAAGCAGGACAAGCCCCACTTGCGTATAAATGTTGTTGTCCATACCGCGAGCCATCAGGGCCACGACCGCACCTGACACGGCCAACGGAACTATCAGTATTACAGCGAATGGATCCGCCCAGCTCTCATACTGCGCCGCAAGAATCAGAAACACCACCAGGATTGCCATACCGAAGACAATCACCCCCTGAGCGCCTGCCTTCTTCTGCTGGAATGCCATGGTCGTCCATTGATAGCCGATACCGGTGGGCAGCCTTTTGTCAGCCATCTGCTCCATTATGTTCATGGCTTGACCGGAGCTTATTCCAGGAGCCGGTTCTCCCATTATGAGCGACGACGGATACAAATTGTACCGATCAACACGAGTGGGGCCGACCGTCTTTTCGATATTCAGGAGCGTTCCCAGAGGAACCATGTTGCCGTCTTTATTCCGAACTTGAAGTCTGCTGATGTCCTCGGCCTTGGTCCTGAATATGCTGTCCGCCTGCACGTTGACTTGCCATGTTCGTCCGAATTTATTGAAATCATTAACATAAGCAGACCCCAGGTACGCCTGCAGAGCCTCAAACACCGTTTGCAGCGGTACCCCGAGCGTGAGTGTTTTTACACGGTCAACTTCTGCAAAGAGTTTTGGAACACTTGCCGTGAAAGTTGATATAGCGGACTGAATATCCGGTTGATCCGCAGCAGAGTATGCCAGATCTTTAGAAGCGGTTTCCAGAGCCTCTAGTCCTAATCCCCCCCTGTCCTGGACCTGCATCTCAAAGCCTCCACCGGTTCCAAGCCCTGGGATGGCGGGCATTGTGAATGGGAAAACGATCCCTTCCTGAATCATTCGGAACTGCCCCATCAGCTCAGCCATAATC
>JACRDE010000359.1 GCA_016212935.1 Desulfomonile tiedjei
AAGATACGGACAAATGCTAGAAATTCTTGGGATAGGGTTCGGGGAAACACTTCTTACAAGAAGGGTTTCCCCGATTTTACTTCTTTGATTGAGGGTTAGTATAAGCCGCGCTAATTTTGGCCCACAGCGCCAGTCCTGTCAAACTGATTCTGGACAGCCCAAGACAAAAAATAGGTAATATAGGATACATACAGCTGCAAAGATATTCTGTCGGCACTACGCACTATCTCGCTTGGGCAATGGAACGGGTGATCAGGAATCGCCTTATGTGGGGAGAAACAGATCAAGTGAGCGCAACAGTGGATCTGTATCAAGTTGTCTACACTGGCATTAATTAGCCTAATTTATCGGTATCTTAAACTTCTTCATCTTCTTATACAGTAGGGTTCTGTGAATGCCCAACAGATCGGCTGCCTGAGCCTTGTTGTTGCGGGTTGCAGCCAACGCATAACGGATTGCATCTTCTTCTGCCCTGTGCTGCGCATTTTTCAACGTCAGGTGATCGGAATCCTTTAAACGCCGGCGAATCTTGTACAGGTGAAAAACCAAGTCTCTAAGCCGAATCACGTTGCCTTCCATAAAGGATGCGATTCCCTCGAGTACATTGACAAGCTCTCTGACATTCCCGGGCCACTCGTAATTCTTGAGAGCTCTTTCTGCCTCCGGATCCATTCGGATTTCCGGACGGGTCGCCTCAAGAGCTATTTGTCCGAGAATGCTGCGTGCAAGTGCAACGATATCGTCTCTACGCTCCCGAAGCGGGGGTATGTGGAGGGGAATCACATTGAGACGATAAAAGAGATCCTTCCTGAAGCGGCCGTCGACCAACATTTGTTCAAGCGGCTGATTGCTCGCAGCAATCAAACGAAAATTAACCCTGATGAGGGAAGTGCCTCCGACGCGTTCGACTTCCTTTTCTTCCAACACTCGCAGCAACTTGGGCTGCATTTCCAGAGGAAGATCACCGATCTCGTCAAGAAACACTGTGCCGCCCTGGGCAAGTTCGAACTTTCCCGGCTTCCCCTTGGCCATAGCCCCTGTGAATGCTCCCTGCTCGTAGCCGAAGAGTTCCGATTCCAGCAAATCGCGAGGAATGGCCGCGCAGTTTATGCGAACAAAAGGATACAGCCGCCGCGAACTGGCATGATGAATAGCCTGGGCGAACAGTTCCTTCCCTGTTCCGGACTCACCGGTGACAAGAACGGGTAGATTGGTGGCCGCTGCTATGAGGGCCTCTTTTTTCAGCAACGTGAGTTCGTTGCTCACTCCCACTATGCTGTCGATAGTGTACTTTGTGGAACGCAAGGATATGAGCTCCTTTTCGTAAAGCTCCACTTTTGATTCCAGCAGTGACAGCTTCTTGGCGAGTTTCCCCACATCTAGCACATCTTTGAACATAACTTGGCCGAAGACTGCTATAACTCTTCCATCTTTTTTTATGGGTATGCGTTGCACCACCATGTTCTGGCCCCTGATACTGTGGCTCTGATTAATTTCCGCCTTGCCCGTTTTCGCGACGATATGCATTCGTGTGTTTTCTATTACTTCTGTACAATGCTTGCCTAACTGCGCGTCCGGGTCCACTCCCAAGTATTTGCCGTAAGGTGTATTGAAGTGCGTCACGTATCCGTCGGCATCTGTCACCATTACTCCGTTGTAGATATTATCCAGGATCAAATTGAGGAGTTCCAGTTTCGAGCAGTGTTTGGTTTCGCCTGCGTTTGTGCAGACACCCCAGTCGACTCGACGCGTTGTCTCGGCAGATCCATTTGATGGCATGTCAGGCTCCTGTATCATTTTGACCACATGTAGTCGAGTTGATACAGGTCATATACGCCTATCCGACAGTTCACACAACAGTATTTCTTACTTGCTGGAACCGGCGATCGAGTAAGAACCCATTGCTCATGGATTTCCGGCCGACAGATGTCTTGCCTGAAGGGCATTGGCACACATGTTGCTTCGTTGACGAGTGTTTGAGTTTTCGAACTTGGTAGGTCGAGGGAAAAGCATGGATATCTCGGAACCCATAATACGACGGGAAGACATACTCGTCCTCGTGGACCATGATTTCAATTCGGGCAACGTTTGCATAGTCAGTGGTGCTGGGACCGGTATCGGTAGGGCGACTGCGGTTGCGGCCGCGGCGAACAATCTCTTCACCGTGGGAATCGATCGGAACGAGACCGAAGGTAAGAAGACCCAAGAGATGGCAAGGGAGCTGGGCGGCCAGATGGTGTTCATCCCGGCGGACCTTACAAGAGACGAGGATATAGAAAACGCTGTTTCGGAAGCAGCAAAGCTTGGCACTATAAGGTATTTGGCAAACATCGCAGGCATTCAGCACATCGATTCAGTAGAAAACTTCCCCATGGAGAAATATGACCTGATGCAACGAATCATGCTCAGGGCACCGTTTTACCTTTCAAAGTTGACGATACCCCACATCAAAGCAAGTCCATCAGGGACCGGAGCAATCGGAAATATTGGCTCTGTTCACGCTCACCTCTGTACTATGAATAAACCGGTATACAACATCGCCAAATTCGGACTCAGGGCGCTTTCTCAGTCAATTGCAGCAGAAGGAGAGGGCAAAATCAGGTCGTTTTCAGTAAGCACGGGATTCGTAAAGACCCCTCTCGCGTTGAATCAAATCCCTGCCCAGGCCGCACAACGAGGTATCACGCCTGAAGAGGTAGTCAGGGATGTCATGATGGGCAGATCCCGTGTCAAAGAAATGATGGCTCCAGTTGACGTGGCAAATCTGTTTATTTTCGGATTCTCCAGGTATTCCAAATATCTCGTTGGAGGAGATCTTTTGTTCGATGGCGGCATGGTCCTGACTTACTGAGCAGTCTGGCTGGATCACGAGCCCAAGTTTCGGGGCAACCCGAGATGCATTGAACCATACGCCGGAGGCAATTGACACGAACAGGTCAACTACCGGGATTGTGCGGCCACCAAGAGGTTATAACCTACTGGAAACACTCTGCGACGAAAGACGGCTTCTCGCCCGGTGATTCGGTTGCAGGCTGCCGATTAGCCGACCAACAGGACGGATGAAAGCTTCAGTTTGGGCAACGACGAGAGATATCTTTTTGTGCTTGTCGGTCCCAATGTGAGGCTCA
>JACRDE010000360.1 GCA_016212935.1 Desulfomonile tiedjei
AATCCCCTTGCGCAATCTTCTCCATAGCCTGCTGCATCTGGATCAAAGGGCGTGTCAACATTCTTGAAATATAGAAGGCAACCAAGATTCCGAGAAAACCGAAGAAGAGCACCGAAACGGCAAAAAGATAAAAAGCCGTCCGGAAAAGCTGGTCAATTTTTGATCGTTCTTGCCTTACCCATCCTGTTGCTATGTCCAGCAGCTCCTGGCCAGTTGTCCTCAGCGATTCCTCGCGACCGGAAACGTTAGGAGCTTCAATTCCAGCATGCGGCTCTGGCAAGCCGGATTGAAGGCCGGACAAAGTCTTTTTGTATCGCTCCAAAGTTTTCAGAAAAGGGGCTCTGCTGTCTTCTTTTGTCAGTCTCAAGATGTCTTGTTCATGCCTAAAATATAGCAGTTCGGCACGGTCCGCGTAAGAGAGGGCCTCATCCAGGCTGCTCCGGTGCTTATACAGGAAGAAATTCTTTTCGAAACGGCGAACTTCAAGAATATTGTTTACAATGTCGTCAGCCACTTCCACCAGCCGCAGTCTGTGCCCAATCTCCCGATGAATCTGAAAACTGAACACTGCGAATATGAGAACCGATAGAAAGCAGAAGAGAAAGGCCAAGATGATCTTACGCCTGATCTTGAAGGTAGCCTTCTTCATTGCAGGAGCCTTTCCAACACTGTGAATATAGATCTCACGATCATTGTATGGACTCTGGACCGGCCTTGTAGGCAAATTCATGCAAACAGATGGCAGTATCGCAATCAACGCTATCACATTGGAAGGAACCCTGCCTTTCCCGAAAGCCCCACCTCATGGAAATAGCTCTGGCTCTTTGCGGTGAGTGTAATTCTCGTTCAACCATGCGGCGATCTTCCTGACAAATGGAATATCCATGATTCGCGCTTGTGTGGGACACTCTTTCACACAGGCACAGCATTTGATGCACAGATTCGGATCGGTTTCCACAGTAGTATTCACCTTGATCGCCCCTTTCGGACAGACTTCGGCACACGTACCACAGGTGGTACAGACACTAGCCAGAGTCCTCGCTGCGCCCTCAATTGGGGGCATGCGAGTTTTGTATGGAAAGTTGCCCGGGACTTTCAGAGAAACTGTGGTATCCAACGAACCAAGGTCCGATATTCTTTGCTTGATCGTCAGCCCAAAAGCAACGGCCTTTTCCAAGTCCTTCTTGTCCGGCCGCCCGGTAGCAATGGGCACATCTTTCGTACTGAAGGAATGCTCCCCTATGAAGGCGGCCGATGCAACGGGAATAAACCCGAGTTCTCTGGATAAATCTGTCAACTCTAAAAGGGAATCCTCATAATCGCGATTACCGTAGACCACGACAAGAATCGCCCTGGTACCTTGTGCTCGAAAGTGCTTAAAGCGTTTGACGGCGTCCTCAGGCAATCTTCCAGCATATACCGGAGCCCCAATCACCACCAGTTCATCCGTGAAGTTGCCCAGGGGCTTCATGGCTGTATTGGTCGATGTAACGCTGAGGTGTTCGACTGGCTCGATGCCTATGCCTTCAGCGATTGCTTCGAGGACCTTCTTTGTCGTACCCGTAGGTGAAAAATAGGCCAGTTTAAGTGACGAAAAATTCATTTTGCATCCTCCACACGGTCGCGATTCGGTCCCGCAACACTGACCTCAGTATACCTCAAAGTGAATTGTTCGAATGAAATGAAAAGCCAGCGGAATTCATAAACCGGTATCATAAGATCTCTCCAGTCCACAGAAGTCCTGATGCCCAAGGTAAACTTGCCTTTCCCCGCTACTTTCGGAAAGGTTCTTCACCAGGCAGGCTGGGTTATTTTCCAAATGCCGCAACTCAGTGAGCACCTGAAGCATCTTAGACAGGGTTGATTTTTCCCTGTTTACCGTGGCAAGGGCGGCCCCGTCATTCAAACGCTCCATCTGATACTGCTTTATCTCGGGTATCCACGAAGACTTGTTCGGGTAATCTTTTCCGAACGTCTCCACGAGATGAATCAAGCACTGCTGGTAACGGTCTCGTTTAGCGCTTTTCCTCACTTCGGGATATTTCAGAAAAAGCTCCAGTGCTTTCCACAGGGTCAGCTCTTGCCTGATGTCAGGGTCTTCCGCCAAGGTGAGAGGGATCTCCCAGCCTTGATTTCTGAACATCTTGAGGCATATTTCTCGTGTCATAGGATCGAGTGATGGTTACAATGATAGCAAATAGAATGCTTGACATCAGAGGCCTTACTTTTTAGTATTTTCCGAAATAGTGGACTATTGGTGCGCCAGCATGGAAAAATTGCGATAACCGAAAAATACTCTTGACAGACCTGACTCAGTATTGTAGTATTTGACGAAACGACGAAACGACGAAACGACGAAACGGTGTAAAGAGCATGGCGAATAATCAAAGTGAGCGGTTGAAGCTGAAAGCTGAGGTCTTCAAGGCCATGGGACACCCCCTTCGCCTGGGAGTGATAGAGTTCCTCCGGGAAGGCGAGAGGTGTGTCTGTGAAATCGTCGAAGAGGTTGGCACAGAAATCTCCAACGTATCCAAACATCTTTCCGTGCTCAAGAAAGCAGGCATAGTTGCTGACCGTAGGGACGGCCTCAAGATCATGTACAGACTTACCATGCCTTGCGCCCTCGATTTTGCCAAGTGCGTGGAAAATGTCGTCATCAAAAGGCTTGATGAACAGCGATCCGCTATGGTGGCCTGATTCCCGAGGCAGGTTTTGAAAACAATGGTTTCAAACGAATGCGAAGGGCTCAATCAAAAGAGAATTGTTTTCGAATATATTTGAGGTTTTTGGAAAAGCCGAAAATGACACCCAGAGAGAAGCAGCGATCAACCATGAAGGCGGAAATCTTCAAGGCGATGGGACAACCAACTCGCCTCAGGATCCTGGAGCTTCTTCAGGCCAATGAAATGCAGGCCGGGCGAATTGCAGCTCAAGTCGGTACGGAAGCACCGACCGTTTCCAAGCACCTGGCGCTGCTGCGCAAACAGGGACTAATCGTTGAACGCAGGGAGGGATCCCAAGCGTTCTATAGAGGAACTATTCCCCACCTTATAGGGTTCATGTGGTGCGTAGAAAAGGCTGTTCAACAGAGATTGGATTCTCAAATGTCCTCGAACGCGGACTCCTCATGAATGCTGTAAAGGCTAAGGGCTCAACCATCGAAGTCGTCCAATTAGAAGTATTTCAAACGTCGTGCTCCAGAGAGGAGCCGATCTCAGAGATTTGCGGGAAGAGGTGAGCATGGCCACCGAAAAGAAACTATCCGTTGCGGAAGCTCGGGCTGCCGAAGAGGCGAATCCCGGTCCTTCTCGGTCGTTGATGGAAATTGTGAGAGAAAGTCGTCTACTGAGCTATTGGCAAGATGAGTGGAAGCCTCTGGCCCTAATCATAGGGGTATTTTTGGCCTGTTATTATATTCCTATCGGAAACGCACGCTTTGACAACGCCGTGATGGAAGCTTTCCACCTGGTGAAGTGGTACGCTCAGGAACATGTACTGCTTTGCCTTGTCCCTGCATTTTTTATCGCAGGAGCCATTGGCGTGTTCGTGAGCCAGGAAGGCGTGATGAAGTACCTGGGGCCGACTGCGTCCAAGTGGATCGCTTACCCCGTGGCTTCAATATCAGGAACAGTGCTCGCAGTATGTTCTTGCACCGTGTTGCCCTTGTTCGCAGGCATCTGGACCCGTGGTGCAGGCTTGGGGCCTGCTTCAGCATTTCTTTATTCCGGGCCCGCTATCAACGTACTGGCGATCATTCTCACCGCTCGAATCCTGGGGCTCGAAATGGGGGTTGCTAGGGCAGTTGGCGCCATTTCTTTTAGCGTGATCATTGGTCTTCTGATGCATCTGATCTTCCGTAAAGAGGAAGAAGCTCGAACCGAAGCCACTCTGGCGGCCATAGCAGGCATGAGGCATGATGTTCGGCCGCTGTGGCAGACCACGATTTATTTTGCACTCATGGTGGGAGTCCTCGTCTTCGCTAACTGGGGCAAGCCCGACGTGGAAACAGGTCTCTGGTACGCGATTTATTCCTCGAAATGGATCATCGCCGGTATACTTGGAATAGGGTTCGCAGCCTCGCTGGTCGTGTGGTTCGGCCTTCCTCTTTGGAAAATAGCGACTTCAGGGGTGATTGTGGCAATTTTGGCATGGCTTTTCCCGCATGATCCGCTCGTTCCCTTTACTGCGGGTGTTATAGCTCTTTCGGTCATGACCACGACGTCAGAAGGGGAGACTCAAGATTGGTTTAATGAGTCTTGGGGCTTTGCCAAGCAGATTATGCCTCTGCTGTTGCTAGGAGTGCTTGTGGCAGGCTTGCTTCTAGGCCGTCCCGATAATGAGGGCTTGATCCCCAACGCTTGGATAGCATGGGCTCTGGGCGGAAACTCGATCTGGGCCAACGCCCTCGCATCAGTGGCAGGAGCGTTTATGTACTTCGCCACACTGACTGAAGTTCCGATTGTGCAAGGCCTCATCGGCAGTGGTATGGGCAAAGGTCCAGCGCTGGCTCTGCTTTTGGCCGGTCCGGCGCTGTCCTTGCCTAGCATGCTGGTCATCAACAGTGTAATGGGATTTAAGAAGACTTTTGTGTTCGTGTCTCTTGTATGCGTGCTGTCGACCATAGCAGGCATGATCTTCGGAGCTATCGTTGATTAATCTCTCTTGAATGGCCCGAAAAGTCTCTATTGAAGAACAAGGCCATTCAGGATAAATAAGCAAATCGTCTCTTAGGGACGATCAGGGCGAACTGGAGGATTCGATGAAAGTAGAAATTCTAGGCGTAGGATGCGCTAAATGCACGAAACTATACGATGCGGTCACGGACCTGGTGAAAAAAAATGGCATTGACGCAGAAGTGGTCAAGGTTGAGGACTTAAAGGTATTCGGCCAGTACGGGGTATTCATGACGCCAGCTCTGGTTGTAGACGGCCAAGTGAAAGTGGCCGGTAAGGTACCGAAAGAGGCCGAGATACTAAAATGGCTTTCGGCTTGAGAGGCCACCAGGAGCGACCGCGGGAACTCCCCTCTCGCTCCATTGAGTCACTCAGACTGGTTCCTGGCCATCCAAAATGGGGCTTGACTGGTTAGTGATACGGTGCTAGGAATGGCCTTAGGTACGGGGCAGTAACAGGAAATCCTCCAAAGGCTCCTGTAGGTTTGTTTTTCTGCAAAAAAGCAATGCGCCGTCACGGTTAGATGAGCTTAGACATGAAGAAAATCAGCGCATATAAAAGAAGAGCAGGCGTCGTCATGGTTGTCGTGATGAGTCTCCATATCTTCAGTGGACTGCGGCTCTTTTGCGCCGATGACTTTCTTGCATCACTTCGCGTCTATGGATCAAACGCTGGCGCCATTGCGGCCAATGCATCCGGTACCGGCGATACTGAGGTTTCTGTCGACGATTCTATAAATTTCGACGCGAAGGGTGGCACGTTACCCTGCAGTTGCAAGAAGAAAAAGAAATGTCCGACCATTCCCCGCGCAGCGATTACCTCAAATCCGAACCATCGGTCGAGCGAATTCCAACGCTTGGCGAAATCCGTGTGCTGTGATTCTTCCACATGCCAGGTGGCGGATAACCTTGCCCTGGCAGGAGGTTACAGTCCATTGCTTGATTTAGCCAGTTTTTCGGCCTGCCATTCCTTCACTCCACTTGCGCTTACCTGCGTTCTTTTGATCTGATCAAAATACTGCCTGGGCTCCATGGATATGGGAAAAGACAGGGTGTCCCTGGCAAATAGACACACTGCACTATATGCTTCCCAAATCCTGGAATTGATTAATGTCGCCATTGCCATAGCAGTGGGTTTCATATTGAAAAAACACCGTCGCTTGAATGTGGATGCGTGCAATACTTAAGAATACTTTGAGATCAAAGGAAGTGTGATCACAATGAAGAGTAAAACTTCTATTCGTTATACTGGGTGGATGAGTTCGTCTATTATCGCATTGGCGATGTTGGTGGTCTGTGTGCTGGTTGTGTCTCCTGTCAGGGCTGTTGAACAAGGCAAGCCCAACGCAGATGTTCGGATTGGAAGTCTGCAGGAATATTTTGAAACAGGGCTAAAATTTCATGGACATAAATGCCCGGCCATGCCTTTAGGAATAAGGGCGGGAATGGCTGCGATGAGAACCCTTGGAGTGGAACGTTCCAAAGACAAGGAGCTTTTCGTCATATCCGAGACTGGAAAAGGCCACGCAGCCGGATGCTTTCTTGACGGTATTATGACCGCCACTGGTTGCACCTATGGAAAGTCAAACATAGACAAACGCCACTGGAGCAAGATGGCTTTCACTCTCGTTGACCAGCAGACCGGTAAGGCAGTCCGAGTCGCACTCAAATCTGATTTTTTCGAGAATGCCCTGAAATCGCCTTTCGTCCAAGAACGTAAAGCAGGTGTTCCACCACAGGACATCAAACCGGAAATCACGGACCCCATGGTGAACCGCATTCTGTCATTAGACGAAAGTGCCTTTCTGGAGATCGGTGACGTTCATTCCGTACCAGTGGAGAAGGGCAAATCAGTTTTCACAGCTAAGCGCTGCGAGCGCTGTGGTGAACTAACTTTTGCAAACAAACTCCGGGTTGCGGACGACGGGGCCGTGGTGTGTATACCGTGCTCTGGTTACAAAGAGTAGGGAAATTGGCTAATTTTGCATCTCATTCGCTATAGATAATGAGGCACATAGCGTGACCGAACGTGATCACTTTATGTGCCTTAGAGAAAAACTTACTTAAACACGAGGAGGTTCTAGTAATGAAGAAGTTTTGCATCGTCGTAGTCTTGGGCATCATGATGGCGTCACTGGCAATTGTTTCAACAGGTCACGCTGCCGAGGCCAAAATCGATCTCAAAGCTTTGGCCGCAAAACGAGTGCCTATCCTGTTGGAATTCGGACGTGGCTGGTGCATTCCCTGCAAATACATGAAGCCTATCCTCGACGACACGGCAAAAGCATATTCCGGAAAGGCAATAGTCTCAACCGTGGACATGGACGCAAACAAGGACCTGGTGAGAGACTTCGGGATTCGCATGATGCCGACTCAGGTCTTCCTTTCGCCCGACGGTAAGGAATTCTTCAGGAATGAGGGAACTCTTGAGCGTGAGCAGATAGCTCAGGTTTTCCAAAAAATGGGCGTGGGAGCTCCTGGGCAGCAAGGAGCGTTACCAGCCCCGGTGCCGCAGGCCATGGCGCCACAAGGCCAGGGAGGCGCACCGAGATAGTAGAGATAGACTTCAATCCCTGATTTTGGGCCGACGACCCAAAGTCGGGGATTCTCAAGAAACAGTAAATCCTAGCAATCTTGAGCCTTGCATCAAAGAATTAACCAAGGTGACGAATTAAACCAAGGAGATAAATATGGAATCATTATTCGCGGTCGTTCAACAGTGGGTTTCTTCCGGTAGCATTTGGTTAGCTGCCGGTGGCTCATTTGTAGGTGGAGCGCTCACGGCGATGAACCCATGCGTAATAGTGATGGTCCCACTGCTGATCGGCTTTATCGGAGGCATGGACGAAGAGATCACTGCCTGGAAGTCATTTTTGTTCACGCTTGTGTTCATCCTGGGATTCAGCGTAGAACTGGCCGTTCTCTTTAGCGTCGGTCTGGCTGCAGCACCGTTCTTGCAATCGGAATACATGGTCTATGTAGTGGCTATCATCTGCATCCTTCTGGGACTCCACTTCATGGATATTTTTCACATACAACTTCCTATTTCACAAGACAAACTTCCCAAGCATACGGGCTACCTCGGAGCGGCCTTATTTGGATTCATGTTTGGTCTGGTGTCCCTTCCCTGCACAGGTCCGGCTTTGCTCCTGATCGTAAGCGTGATTCCGCTGAAAGGGGCACTCTTCGGTGGACTCATGATGCTTTTCTATGGAATCGGTCATTGCCTCTTGATCCTCGCTGTTGGAACATCTGCGGGCGCTGCAAAGCATCTCATTAGTTCTGCAAAGATGCATTCCGCTAATCTCGTGCTTAAGAAGGCGGCAGGAGCCCTTTTGGCCGGTGTGGGGATTTACATTGCATTAGGGGCGCTTGTTCCCAGCATAGGATTCGCGTTCTAGACTAACCCAAAGGTGTTTTGGAATGGCTGATGATCACTGTCGAGTTCGGGTGGGCGATCATGAGGTGGGGCTCATGGGATTAAAGCAGGCCATTGAGGAAATTGCTCAATCCCATCCCGACAAGACCGACCTGGAGATCCAGGAAATACTCATTGAGCGCTTGTCCAAGAAGAACTACATCCCGAATTCGGCCAAAAGAGACTATGGTAAAGCGTTCGTAAGGGAGTTCAGAAAATTTCTTGGCCAAGGTTGCGAAGAAGCTTCTGGCGGATCGTTAAGGATCGTTGTTCTAGGCCCTGGGTGTTCTCAATGCAATCGCTTGGAGCAAACGGTAATGCAGGTGTTGAGCGAGATGACCCTGCCAGCATCTGTGGAACACGTGACAGACATCAAAGAAATGGCTAAGTACGGCTTTGTTCGAACGCCTGCGCTTGTGATCAATGGCAAAGTGATAACCATGGGCGCCGTACCATCAGCGAAAAGGGTCAAGGAATGGTTGATGGAGGCAAACGGAGTTCAATCGGCACGATAATGAGCAATTCTTGGGGTATGTGCGGCGCGAGTGACTCGTTCCAGGAGTGATGTCTCCTATTCGTGATTCGTAGGTGATTGTGGCGGACATGCCGACTAAAGGGCAGCTAGATCGCTATTTTTGATTATTCCGTCAAATCCGAAAGTGAGTGGGATTCATGAAAGACTTGTTCTTACTGATTTGCCGGGCAGTGTCGATCGCACTCTTTTTTGCGTCTATCGGATTGTTCACCAACTTGGCTGCGGACGTGCCTATTCTCTGGGTATACGCGCCTCCGAGGGAGGTAGAGTTGGCAGGGGTCACGGTGCAGCTCATCGATGAACGAGAGGCACTCAAGTTTCTGGATGATCCGGCCACTGTTTTCGTTGATTCACGAAAATGCGATGACTACGCAAATTCTCATGTCAAAGGCGCAATCTGCCTTCCGCCGGACGATGTAGAGCAGCGCTTCCCCTCTGTTGAGCCTCTGATGCCGCCGGAGAGTCGTCTAATCCTCTATTGCTACGGGCCCGAGTGCGACATGGCCGAGAGAGTCGGAACATT
>JACRDE010000356.1 GCA_016212935.1 Desulfomonile tiedjei
CCACATACGAGAAAGCTGGCCAGAGAGCTGAAAGTTGACATTGCGACCGTCAAAGGAAGCGGACCCCATGGCCGCATAACCGACGAGGACGTCCGCAAGGCTGCCGAACAACCTTCAGCAGCAGCAGCGGTTGCGCCTGCTATTCCCAGAGTCGCTCAAGCGGTTGAGGCCCCAGTCGCGGTGTATGATTTCGAGAAATACGGAGCGACCCGCCGTGAGCCACTTCGAGGTGTCCGAAAAAGAACGGCCGAAGTGATGGTGCGGTCAACCACAATTATTCCGCATGTGACGCATTGCGACGAGGCTGATGTTACAGAACTCATGTCCGTGGTGGAACGTGAGAAACCCCTTGCAGAAAGTCGCGGGATCAAACTGACGGTTCTTGCGTTTCTGCTCAAAGCGGTTGCCACAGGGTTGAAACTGTATCCCATGCTGAATTGCTCTTTGGACGACCAAACCGGGGAAATCGTTTACAAAGACTACTACAACATCGGATTTGCCACTGATACCGAGGCCGGCCTCATGGTTCCGGTAATCCGAGATGTGGACAGGAAATCGGTGTTACAGGTTGCAGGAGAGCTACAAGAGCTCAGCAAGAAGGCCCGGGAAAGGTCAATAGATCTCGACAGCATGCGCGGCGGAACGTTCACTGTAACGAATGTGGGCGCAATCGGCGGTATATGGGCCACTCCGATAATAGTTCACCCCCAGGTTGCCATACTCTGTCCATTGAAGGCCCAGCCAAAGCCGGTGGCCCATGAGGGTCAGGTTGTGATTCGGACCATGATGCCTTTGACCCTCTCCTTTGATCACAGGGTACTCGATGGTGCTGATGCCGGGAGATATATGAATTTCATAATAGGTTTGTTGGAAGACCCCATGCGCATGCTGGTGGACATGGCATGACAGCGAATTAGCAATGAGAAATTATGGCCACTCTCAAGGGTTGTCATTGCGAACGCACGATCACGCGGTTGTACGCATTTTTTCGATCCGATGGTGCGATTACTATCTGGGCCGTGAGTATTCCTCACGGATTGTTGTGGCTTGTTGAGGGAATCGAGCGCCAATTTGGCTCGCGCGAGACAAATTGTCTCCCACGAGCCAAAATGTTTCTCTCGTTCCCAGGTTCCGGCTGGGAACGCGTGACCCGGAGGCTCTGCCTCCATTATCGGCTGTCAGGTGAAGGAGAACTCAAATGGTAGTAGGTGATTTTGCTCAAGGAACCCAGGTAGCTGTAATTGGTGGAGGTCCGGGAGGTTATGTAGCTGCCATCCGGGCCGCGCAATTGGGGCTGGAAGTTACTCTGGTCGAAAAGGAATTACTTGGCGGCGTGTGCCTCAACTGGGGCTGCATCCCGTCCAAAGCGCTTATATATGTTGCTGATCTGAAAAACCGTGTACAGGGGGCTGATAAGATCGGACTGATCGTGACAGACGTCCGAATTGACCTCCCCAAGCTGACCGCATGGAAGAACGAAGTGGTGGAGAAGTTACGAAAAGGGATCGCCTCCCTATTGTCTCAGCACAAAGTTGAGGTCGTGACCGGCACTGCGCATCTCACCGGGGAGCAGTCGTTTTCTGTTGAGACGTCGGAAAACGTGCGACGCTTTGAGTTTCAGAGCTGCATACTCGCTACTGGCTCTTCTGCCGCACAGTTGCCTGGAATGCCGAGAGACGGGGAACTGGTCATCGACTCCACCGACGCTCTGGAGCCCAAGGAAATTCCTGAACAGCTTGTAGTAATAGGAGCGGGAGCCGTGGGACTGGAGATGGGCACATTTTACGCGAAACTCGGTTCTCGGGTGACCATTCTGGATTCGGCAGACAAGCTTCTTCCCATGCTCGACTCTGATATCGGAAAGGCAATGGAACGCGCTCTCAGGCGTTTCAACATCGAACTGATTCTCGGGGCCAAAGTGACAGAACTCAAGCGTGAGGATTCCCGCGGCGCATTGCAGTATTCCGTAGCTGACGGGGACAAGTCGATTTCTGCTGACAAAATACTGGTAGCAGTCGGCAGACGGCCCAACACAAGCGGGATAGGATTGGAGAAAGCGGGCGTCAAGCTCGATTCCAGGGGATTCGTACAGGTGAACGCCTCAATGCAAACATCAACACCGGGTATTTTCGCCATAGGCGACATGACTGCGGGTATGATGTTGGCTCACAAGGCTTCGTACCAGGGGAAAATCGCAGCTGAAGTAATCGCGGGAGAGCCCTCTGCCTTTGAAGGAGTAGAAGTGCCGGGTGTCATCTTCAGCGATCCGGAAATAGCAACTGTGGGCCTGTCCGAACAGGAGGCCAAAGAGAAAAATATCAAGGTGAAGGCCGGCGTTTCCCCTTTCAAGGCACTGGGGAGAACGCTTACTATGGCGGAAGAAGGGCCCGGATTCGTGAAAGTGGTTTCTGACGCTGAATCCGGAACAGTCCTGGGAGTCCATATCGTTGGCCCTCACGCTTCGGATCTGATCGCCGAGGGGTGCCTGGCTGTGGCTTCCGCGTCACACGTGGACGATCTGACCCTTACGATACATCCGCATCCGACTCTGCCCGAGACAGTAGAAGAGGCAGCTGAACAGGTTGAAAACAGGGCCATACACATTTTCAACCCTCTGAAGGCCGGGACCGGCAGGAAATGAATCCACAGAACCCCGCATCTTCAGAGTTCGAGAGCAGGATGCTCGCTTTTGCAATCCGCTGCACAGATGCAGTAATCCCTGAAGGAGAATGAGCTCCATGGAGAAAAGATTCGGAGCGCTGACATTTATTCCTGGAGACAACGCGGGTAATTATCCCCATTGCCACTCGTTATATATAGACGGACAGGTGAAACTCCTTATCGATCCGGCATCCAACCGAGATCGACTCAGTCGGCTTCGGGACACACAAGGCGTGGATGTGGTATTCCTGTCGCACTGGCATGAAGACCATTTTATGCACCTGGACATGTTTGACGGAAAAGAGCTTTGGATTTCAGAATTTGACGCAGAACCTCTGCAAAGTCTTGAGCATTTTTTCGACGCATATGGAATGGACGCGGAAGAACGGCCTCCATGGACGAAGACAATGTACGAACAGTTCCATTTCAAGCCGCGGGCCGCAAACAGATTGGTCAAGCCAGCAGAGGTTCTTAACCTGGGCGGGATAGAGGTCGAGATCGTACACACTCCCGGACATACGCCCGGCCACTGTTCCTTGTATTTTCGCGATCAGAAAATACTGTTCCTCGGAGACTATGACCTCACGACATTTGGCCCATGGTATGGAGACCGGCGTTCAGATATTGACGCCACCATAGCGTCTGTGGACAGGCTCCGCTCAATTGATGCCGAACTGTGGATAGCTTCCCATGGAAAAGGTGTATTCGACAACGTACCTGACGACTTTTGGGATGCCTATGTGGGTGTGATCCACGATCGCGACCGGAAGCTCTTGGAACTGTTGAACGAGCCGCGGACCATGTCGCAAATCGTGGACGCCAGAATTGTGTACAAGAAAAAACGGGACCCCAAAGAGTTCTTCGATTTCGGAGAGAGGGC
>JACRDE010000357.1 GCA_016212935.1 Desulfomonile tiedjei
GCTTTCGGGGCTTCCATCACCAGCGATCTGGGCACCCAGGACATGGGGTCTGTGTCCGGGTGCCGTGTTGAAGATTCCAGGGATCTGCGCCGTCGGACTGTGGGTCGCATGCTTCCGGGAAACCAGGTCCGTCTCATGGCCGAGGACGGCAAGAACGAAGTTCCCGAGGGAGAACCCGGTGTCCTCTATTTCCGAGGCCCTCATGCACCGGCCGGGTACTACCGGGACGAGGAGCTTACTTCCACGGTTTTTGATCCCAACGGTTGGACCACCACAGGCGATATCGTCAAGTTCGACCAGGGGTGCCTGTGGATTCTGGGAAGGGCCAAGGACATGATCATCCGGGGTGGCCAGAATATCTATCCGGCGGAAATCGAGGGCTTGTTGAACGATCATCCCAAGGTGGCCTCGGTTGCGGTTGTCGGATACCCGGACAGGGAAATGGGCGAACGGGCATGCGCCTACGTAATTCCAAAAGCGGGCCAGGAATTCGCTTTCGAGGAAATGGTGCAGTTTCTGAAATCCAGGAATATCGCCATGTTCAAGCTACCGGAGCGGCTGGAGGTGGTGTCTGAATTTCCCGCCGTGGGCGATTCCGGAAAGGTTAACAAAGAGACCCTGAAAAAAGATATCAGGGAAAAGCTGGCCGCGGAGGGTAAATCCTGATGGAACGCGTGATTTTGGTATTGTCCACATTGGACACCAAGGGCCCGGAAACATTGTATCTGCGCGACTGCATCCGTCAGAGGAACGGAAATCCACTGATCCTGGATATGTCAATGTCCGGAGAGTCGCCCGGAGCCGACATCACTGCGGATCAGGTCGCTCGAGCGGCAGGTTCAGATATTCGGGAGATACGGGAGTCCCGTGAACGGAAGAAAATCACGCGGCAGATGATACAAGGAGCCGCGAAGCTTACCAACGAGCTTTTGGAACAGGGCCGACTTACTGGAGTGATCGGGCTCGGCGGCTCCACAGGCAGCCTCATGGCAACCGATGTCATGCGGATGCTGCCTTTCGGGGTCCCCAAGGTGATGGTCTCTTCCACTGCCGCCCTGCCGGGCCTTTCTACGAGATACATAGGGACCGGCGATATAATCATATTCCACACAGTCATTGAGATTTCAGGGCTCACGCGGCCTCTTCAAAACGTTCTCGACAGAGCGGCCGCAGCGATAACAGCCATGGGAAATGTGGAGCCGCTCACAGTGGAATCAGCGCGATCCTCTGGGAAGCCGCTAGTGGCCATGTCCATGTTCGGTCCCACAGAGAGATGCGCTCATCGTGTTCAGCAGGGTTTGGAAAAGGCGGGTTACCAGGTAATAGGGTTTTCCGCTGCCGGAGTCTGCGACCGCGCGATGGAAGAGATGATAGCGCGAAAATTCTTCGATGCCGTGGTCGATCTTGCACCCGGAGGTGTGGGCGAGGAGATCCTTGGAGGAATGAGGGCCGCAGGAGCCGAACGGCTCACAAATGCCGGGAAAGTAGGAATCCCCCAGGTGGTTGCTCCGGGCGGCGTTAATTTCATGAGCCCCAGGAAATCCAGGTACAAGCCGGAATACCACCAGCGCAAGAAATTTGAGATGGATGAACTGCGCACATTTCTCAGGCTTTCTCAGGAGGAAATGGAAACGGTTGCGGCTGCTTTCGCTGAAAAACTGAGCGCAGCGAGTGGCCCTGTTGTTTTCCTTTTTCCAACAAGAGGCTGGTCGGCAATAGATACTCCATCCGCGGATACGTTCTTGCCGGATGAAGACCGGGAATTCGCCAGAGTATTCAAAGAAAGAGCCGATTCAAAAGTTGCTGTCCGCGAGATTGACGCAAACCTTGAAGACGCTGAATTCGCAGACGCTGTTTTGAAGGCTTGCCTGGAGATATTTCCCTCTCAGGGGTAGAATTGTACCACGAGGGAAATGGGATCGCAGACAACCGCCAGATAAAACCTGACGGAAAGGTGGAAGGTCGAAAGCGTCATAACTTCAGAACAAATTGTACCAATGTGCTTTCAGGTGAGTAATAGTTTGGAATCGCAGAGGTTGCCGTTTCGGGGACTTACGCTCCGCTGTGAAGGGCACAATCTGACTTGTCTTCAGAGCCCATCCCTATCTGCGATCAACGATTTTACTTCCTTGACTGCGCATCGGTATTAGTCCAGGCGCCCTAAACAACCGCGGTCAATCCGCGTGACCGGGAGACGAGCATGTACATAAGAAACTGGATGTTGCCGGCCAACGTTTCCATTTCCAGCGATGCTCTGGCCACTGATGCTCTCATGCTTATAAGAGAGCGCAACCTCAAAATCTTGCCCGTGGTAGACAATGGACGTCTGCGTGGTGTGCTCCATCGTAGAGATTTGAGCGAAGCGGCTTTGTGTGTCAGTGGCAGCGGAGACGTCTGCGAAATGAACTATTTTTGCAAAAAGCTCAAGGTCAAGGATCTCATGGTCAGGAACCCCGTAACCGTATCCATTGACGACACGGTGGAGAGCACTCTTATCAAGGGCAAGCAAATGCTGATCAGCAGCTTCCCGGTAATGGACGGGGAAGATGTGGTTGGAATGGTGTCCGATCGCGAGATCTATATCACCCTGTTCAAGCTTCTGGAAGCAGGGGCCGAACGAACTCGCATCACTTTGACCGATGTGATACTCGAAAAGGGTACTTTGTCGAAAATACTCGAAATAGTGGACCGAACCGGCGCGAAGGCCCGCTCCATTTTTACTGTTCCGGACGAAAAGAACAATCACGAAAGAGTCAGAGTCGTACTCCGACTCGAGAGCGATCAACCCGGCGCTGTGATACAGGAACTCAAGAACAGAGGTTATAACATACTTGAATCATCTTCGTGAGTCGTCATCAAATTGGTGATTCGTCTCAATTCAACACTATTGGCTGAAGAATACCCTTTGTGGCAGTCCTGATGGGAAGAGGTTGGAGGTCGCATATTAGAATTATCTTATCTCTTGACAATCAAGCTCGTTGCCTACAGAATCGATGCGTCCTCTTACTATTGTCAACGGCCGGCTATAAAGATCGTTGGAATCGTGCCGATTGATTGGTCGCGCCGATCATGGGGTGGGCTAGTGTTTCTACACGGACGAAATGGTTATGCGACGATTATCCTTACTTTTGCCCTGACTGCATGTATGAATCTCCTCTGCCACGCTTCTCAGGCGAAAGAGAAATCCCAATCATCACCCGGAAGCTCGCGAAAAGAAGCAGTGACATGCCTGCCAGCCGGCTCAAAGACCGAGAATCATGGAATTTCAGGCATGGGGTCGATTTCTTGCCCGAGAGTTCTCGATCTGGGGTTCGACGATGCGGGTGTGGTGGCCGAGATTTTCGTGGAAGAGGGCGATCAAGTTCGACAAGGACAAGTCCTGGCAAAGCTGGACTCGACTGTGCTGGAAGCCGAAAAAGCATCCCACGAGACCAAGTTGGCTTCAGCAAATGCGGAAGTCAGCTTTTTCAAGACAGAACTCGCCAAAAGAGAGGCCCTGTACGCGAAAGACGCCGTCTCTGAGACTGAACTCAGAAAA
>JACRDE010000363.1 GCA_016212935.1 Desulfomonile tiedjei
CACGTACTTCCCGGACGACGGCTGCAAGCTCCACGTGCTTGTGTACAATATCGATGAGAAGATACACAGCGATCTTCAAAAGGTTCGTCAAAATGTTTTCGAGCTGGTTGCGTACCTTAGAGCAAGTGGTATTAGTCATGTTCTGGCCCATCCGCTCTTTTCGGTGAACCACAAATTGACAATAGAGAACTTTGAGAAATGCCTTCTGATATTCAAAAATCTCGAATTGAACGGCGCTCGAACAGAAGATCAGAATAGATGCCTCCAACTTCTGCTATCCGTTCTTACACCAGAGGTGATCGATCAGCTTGCAGAAAAGTACGGTTTGCAGGCATCATTTCCCTTCCCTTGGCTCAAGAACCTGACCGGGGGATCGGACGATCACAGTTCCCTGACTATTGCCCGCAGATACACTGAAATAGAAGACGTGACCGGAATTCAGGGGTTCTTGAAGGGAATCGAACAGAATAAGGCGAAAATCATAGGCCCGGCATCAACTCCCAAAACTCTTGCACATAATGTGTACAGCATAGCGTATCAGTTTTATCAGAATAAGTTCGATCTGAAGCGCTATGTTAACGGTGATGTCATTTTCAGTTTTTTGGACCGATTCCTCCAGGTGGATCAAGACTCCGAGCCGGGTATTCTAGCTCGGTTGAATTTCTTCTTTAATAACGGCAAGCGATACAAAGCAGTCGACCTGGGCAATGAGTCAGTAATGAACCTGCTCCGACAAGAGACTCACCGACTGATGTGGGCTGATCCGGAGCTTGCGGAAATCTTCAAGCACGGTCATGGAGGTCAAGAAGACCTCGACGAGCAGTGGTTCCGCTTTGTGAACAAAGTGTCGAACAAGGTTCTGGGGCAGTTTTCAGATCATATAATGGACAGCCTGGCCGGAGCGCATTTTCTCAATCTGTTTCATGCGTTGGGTTCGGCGGGCGCATTGTATTCTTTGCTGGCGCCCTATTTTGTGTCATTTTCAATTTATTCGGAGGATAGGCGCTTCAGTAGCACTGTGCTCGACAGGTTCCTCCAACGAAAACCAAGAAAGGACAAGCCGTCGAATCATATAAAGACTGCCCATTTCACCGACACATTTTACGAAATCAACGGAGTGGCAGGCACGTTGAAAAGGCAGTTAAAAGCCGCTCGCCGATCCGGCAACTCCTATACGGTCATCACGTGCAGTCCCGAGGATCACGGTGGCTATGAAGGAGTGAAGAATTTCAATCCCATCGGAGTGTACGAACTCTCCGTCTATCCGGAGCAGAAGCTTTTCTATCCGCCTTTTCTGGAAATGCTCGACTTTTGCTACAATGAAGCGTTCACTCACATTCATTCCGCTACGCCCGGGCCTCTCGGACTTGCAGCACTGGCAGTAGCGCGTATCCTCAAACTCCCTCTCGTGGGAACTTATCATACCGCATTGCCTCAGTACGCCCAATACCTGACTGACGATGCAGCAGTGGCGGACATCACATGGAAGTACGTCATATGGTACTACGACCAGATGGATCACGTGTACGTTCCCTCAAGAAGCACCGCAACCGAGCTGGTAGAAAAAGGCATAGCGCCACAGAAAATTCGGGTGTTTCCGAGAGGTGTGGATACTGTTCGTTTCCATCCGGCCAAACGCAACGGCTGTCTTGACGAACGTTGCTGCACCAAAGACGTTCTGAAGCTTCTGTACGTAGGACGTGTCTCCAGAGAAAAAAACTTGCAGATTCTTGCGAACGTTTTCAGGTCACTGACCGAATTCAATTATGACGTGGCTCTGATTGTCGTCGGAGACGGGCCGTATCGGAATGAAATGGAGCAACTTCTGAGCGGAACCCGGAGCTTTTTCCTGGGATACGTGGAAGGCGAAACCCTGGCCTCAATTTATGCTTCTTGCGACATTTTCGTGTTTCCCAGCACCACGGATACTTTTGGCAACGTAGTCTTGGAAGCTCAGGCATCAGGCTTACCGGTCATCGTCACGGATTGCGGAGGGCCTCAAGAGAACATCATTCCGGGAAAAACAGGGGTTGTTGTTGAAGGAAACGACGAGAAAAGCCTGCTGGACGGAATCCGGAACGCGTTATCAGATTCGGGGCGTCTACGAGAAATGGGAGTTGCAGCGCGACTGTATGCGGAGCGCCGCGCATTCGATAAAGCGTTCAATCAGGCCTGGGAACTCTATGGCGAAGTTTCGTGCAGGTCCAATGGTGATTCACGCGGCAACTGGATAGTAGCTCCTGAGACGCTGGCCGCGAGCGCTTACAAGTTTGGGTGCTCTCCATTCTGATTTTCTCGCGAGTTTTCCAAAGCCGGAAGGACCCGCCCGACCGAGCTAAAAGAAACGAGATTTCCTCACCGATTGAAATATGATCAGGATGCAACCTACCGCCGCAATACCTATGGCACCAACAGCCACATCCACAGCGATCTTCGTCCATCCGAGCACCGGCCCTATCAGAACGCTTGCGCAAAACAACGTGATAGTTATCAAAACCAGAATTACTGCTTTTGGTTCCAGATTGCTGATTCGGGACCAAATCGCTGACCGCATGACAATCTCCTTCGCGGAATTTGCATTCATGAACGTGTTCGGATTTACCAAGCAAGTGTTTGCCGTCAATTCAAGCGCCGTAAGGAAAATGTTAATCCAGCCATATTTCAGCCATGGGTTGTGTTTCATAATTTTCTATTGCTAGGCTCATAATTTTCTAACAACTCGGGCTCATTCTAGGACAATAGAATCCATCGAGTAGCTACATCAGACATTATCAGGAGGAAAAAAGTGTTAAAGAAGATCTCTGCCATGACTGCGCTGGCTTGCACCATGATGACGGCCGCGTCATTTGCCGTTGAAACGGACCCGCAACTCCTTTCCTACAAGGCTGTCAGCGGCATTTCCGGAAACTTGAAAGCCATCGGATCTGATACCCTAAACAATCTCATGACGTTATGGTCAGAAGGTTTCAGGAGCAAGTATGCATCTGTAAAAATAGCCATCGAAGGCAAAGGTTCATCAACCGCTCCGCCGGCTTTGATCGAGGGCACCGCTCAATTTGGGCCCATGTCGCGGGAGATGAAATCCAAAGAGATCGATGATTTTGAAAAGAAGTTCGGGTACAAGCCTTCTGTTGTAAGAGTCGCAGTTGACGCATTGGCTGTCTTCGTCCACAAAGACAATCCCATCAAGTGCCTCACTTTGAAGCAGGTCGATGCCATCTTTTCCAAGTCCCGCAAAGGTGGGGCGGCCAAAGACGTAAAGACATGGGGCGATCTAGGGCTCACGGGTGAATGGGCTGACAAGCCGATTTCGTTATACGGTCGTAACTCCGCTTCCGGCACTTACGGGTTTTTCAAAGAAGTGGCGCTGTTTCACGGGGATTACAAAGATACCGTAAAAGAGCAGCCCGGATCTTCCGCTGTTGTGCAGGGAGTGGCCTCCGACAAGTATGCCATTGGGTATTCTGGAATAGGTTACAAGACCGCTGACGTGAAGACTGTTCCGCTTGCCGTGCAAGAAGGAAAGTGCTTTGAAGCTAACGCCGAAAACGCCTATGCCGGTGAATACCCTCTCGCAAGATTCCTGTATATTTACTTCAACAAGAAGCCTCAGCAAGCCCTTGATCCTCTTATGACAGAGTTCATCAAATACGTTTTCTCAAAAGAGGGGCAACAGGTTGTCATCAAAGACGGGTTCTATCCTGTGTCAAAAGCGCTGGCCGACGAAGATATGAAGCGGTTGGATATAAAGTAGTTAGTAGTCTCTCTTAATTAACTTCGGCAAAGAATTGGAAGCTGTGGCGGGGTGGCCTGTGCCCCGCCTAATGCATTTATCTGGTTCGGGGAAATGCTTCTCATAGTGGTGGTCTGCTCCGTTTCTCCAAAGTAATACCAATGCGGAGTCAAAGAAGTGACATCGCTGACGGTGGTTTTGGGCGAGTCTCTGAAGCGAAATCAGGCGGTGCCGTTCGTAGCGGAAGAGACTTGCCCGAAGCCGCTACTTGTCCGATACTCAAGTACCACTCGCTTGAACGCTCATTGGTATGAGGGGGGATCCACACAGGAGACGGTTCCGTTAGCATCCCGGTTTTAGGACGCCTGATCTTTATCTTTGGAGCTAAACCAGGTTTCACTGCCTCTGATGACCTTGCCGCCACGATGTCGATGAATCTCACCTGTGATCATATATATTACGTCTTCAGCGATGTTGGTGGCGTGGTCGGCTATGCGCTCAAGGTGACGCGACACCAGAAACAAGTTGATCATGGATTCTGTGTCGCCCTGTGATTTGCCTATTTCCAGAGCAAATTGGGCCTGAATGGAGCTTTTCATTGAATCCACTTCGTCGTCCCGGCTCAACACCTCGTAGGCCAGGAGAAGATCCATGTTGACCAAAGAATCTAGGCTCCTTACAAGCATTTCCTCAGTTTTACGGAACATGGTGGAATAGTCGAAGGGAACGGTGAGGTTACAGCGACGAATGACGGATTCCGCACGTTCGGCAATGTTCACAGCAAGATCGCCTATTCGCTCCAAATCGTTATTCATCTTTAGTATCGCCACTATGTAGCGCAACTGATCCGCGACGGGTTGATGCAAAGCGAGAATCTTGAGACAGTCCTCTTCGATGTCAACTTCCAGACGATCTATGTCGATGTCACCATCAATTACTTTTCTCGCCAACTGGGCGTCTCTGGAGTCAATCGCCTTGCATGCGATACGAAAGCGCTCTTCCACAAGTGCCCCGAGCGAAATGATTCTCATTTTCAATTTTTCGGCATCTCTATACAGTCTTATTCTCATCTGTTTTCTTTCTGGTCGGACAAGCTCTAGCCGAAATCATGACGACTGCTAAAAGTGTAGTGCAGCGCACTATGAAAGGGCATGACCGCACGGTAACCGGCAAGGAGCAGTAGTTTCGAAATTGAGGAATGAGAGCATATCGTGGGACGTCTCTCGGCATCAAAACAGCCTGGACAAACGCTCTCCCGACCAGCCATGCCAGTTTTTTTGCATGTTTGAACATTAACCGGTCCAGGATCGCCACACAAAATGGGCATCATTCCTTGAGTCTGTAACCCACCCCTCTGACTGTTTCTATTGCACCTCCCGATTTGCCGAGTTTTTTTCGAAGACTCACAATCTGGACGTCAACCGACCGCTCCGTGACTGCGTAATCGTCTCCCTTCACTGCACTTATTATTTGTTCTCTGCTGAAGACACGTCCGGGGCGCCGCGCGAGAAAATGAAGGATCCGAAACTCAGTGGTCGTAAGCCCCAGGGGCCGTCCCTCCACCCGAGCCTCGTGTCGACTAGGATCGATGGTCAAATCATCGCGTCTCATGACGGTCTCCTCCTCAGGAGCCATGTTCCTTTTTCGTCGAAGCACCACCTTAAGCCGGGCCAGGAGAATCCTTGGGCTGAACGGCTTGGTGACGTAATCCTCAGCGCCCAGTTCAAGACCGCTTACAATATCAGCGTCCTCACCCTTTGCTGTGAGCATGACAATTGGGATGTGTCGCGTTCCCGGGTCGGCCTTTAATTCTCTGCACACGTCGAGCCCGTCAAGCCCCGGAAGCATGAGGTCCAGCAGAATCAAGTCAGGATTCAGTTCCGCCGCCTTGATCAGGGCTTCTTCACCAGAGGGAACGCAATCAACGCGATAGCCTTCGTTGGCCAGGTTGTATCTGACTAGCTCTAGAATATCCTCCTCGTCATCAACTACAAGTATCTTTTCCTTGGCCATCAAAAGTCTCTCTCAGCCGTCACTTTCTCTCCGTAATCACTCAG
>JACRDE010000366.1 GCA_016212935.1 Desulfomonile tiedjei
AATCAAGAGACCGTCAGCTCCTGCGGCCTTGATGTGGGTGATCTGCGGCCCGGCATCCGTGCTGCCGGGAGCATATTTCTCGACGATAGCCGGCGTAATATTCTTCTCTTTGCACACTTCGTCCAGAGTGGCCTTGCCCGTCTGTCCGTAGGCTGTATCGATATAAATGTAGGCAATCTTCTTGGCTCCCCGTTGCTGCAAATTCCGGAGGAGTATCGGGATGGATGCCTCTTTTTGACGAGGCACTACATTGAACACCCACTTCTTGGTCGGCTTCCAGATCTTGTCGGCAGGGGCTGAAGCGAACATAGGGATTTTCCCCGCCTCAATCGTCTGGATACACGACAAGGCCGTCGCAGACGATGAGTAGCCGGCAAGGACGACGGCCTTGTCCACTTCGATCAGTCTCTTCGTGCTGATCACTCCTTTGGCGGTATCACTCTCTGAGTCATTAACTATTGCCTTTAGTTTCCTCCCGTTGACCCCTCCCTCCGCGTTGATCGACTCGATGGCGATGTCCAGCCCCCTCTTGTTGCCGACGCCGAGGTTCGACTGGCGGCCCGTCAGGTCTACCACGACACCGATCGTGTACGGAGCCGTTTGGGCCTGGCACAGGCCTGCGAGGAGAAAAATGACTCCCACGCAGATCGCAGTGAAGATGTTTCCTAGCTTTTTCATTCCCTTGCCCTCCTCTTTCAATGAGAGTTTCGCCCTATCATCCGCCCAGATAGGCCGCCTGGATAGTTGGGCTGGCGATGACTTCGTCGCACGCGCCCTCCAATACTATTTCTCCTCGCTCAAGCACGTATACGTAATCCGCGATCTTCAGGGCCGCCCGCGCATTCTGCTCAACGAGCAGGAGCGATACCGCCCACTCATCGCAGATCCGTCTCAGCGTGCTCATCATCTCTGCAACCAGCATAGGCGCCAAACCTAGGGACGGCTCGTCGGAGGCCAGTAACTTGGGGTTTGCCATGAGGGCCCGTCCCATTGCCAGCATTTGCTGTTCTCCACCGGATAGAGTCTCCGCCTTCTGCTTGAGCCGATTTTTCAGTACAGCGAAAAGCGAAAAGACCATTTCCAGGCGCTCTGCCTGCACTCTCTTACGGACCGCGTTGGGGAGAGAATAGGCGCCGAGTTCGAGATTCTCTCTCACGGTAAGGGAACCGAAGAGCTCCCTGCTTTCCGGTACACAGGCACTCCCTTTTCTTATGATCTCGTGTGCCACCTGCTTTTCTATCGATTCACCATCTAGAACGATCCTTCCCCGCGAGGGAGAGACCAACCCCGTCAGCGTCTTGACAAGAGTACTCTTCCCGGCCCCATTGCTACCGAGAATGGCTACCACCTCTTTGGAATGCACCTCGAGAGACACGTCTTTCAGTGCCTGGGCTTCACCGTAAAAGGTTGAAATTCCATCGATCTGCAACCGTAATTCACCGTTTCGCTCGCCCCTAACTCGGCACACATCATTGTCGGACACGTTTCCCATGCGCTACTGCTCCTGCCCCAGGTAAGCCTTGATCACCCGCGGGTTGTTTCTTACCGCTTCAGGGATGCCCTCAGCTATCTTGACCCCTGCTTCCAGCACCACGATTTTATCGGAGAGGGACATGACGAATGGCATATTATGTTCCACAAGGAGAATCGTGAGACCCTTTTCAAGAAGGAGGTGGATCAAACTGACCAATCTTTCCGCCTCGTGAGCTGCAAGGCCACCGGCCGGTTCATCGAGCATGAGTAAGGTGGGCTTAGTGCACAGCGCCCGAGCGATGCCGACGAGTTTGCGCTCTCCCAGGGGGAGTCTCGAGATCGGCTCGAAGGCTCTCTCTTCAAGGCCGACCAAGGCGAGGCTTTCTATAGCTTCCTGGCGGATTCGCTCCTCTTCCCGACGCGCTGCGGGCAAGGCGAAACCGCATGAAAACATGCCTGATCTGGATTTCCCATTGCAGCCCGTCATAGCGTTCTCGAGGACAGTCATGCTGCCGAAAAGCTCTTCCAATTGGAACGTTCGGGCAATCCCCTTGGAGGCCACAACGTCGGCCGTCCGTCCTGCGATATTTTCTCCCTCGAAGTCTATTACTCCGGAATGGGGCGCATAAACTCCGGTGATGACGTTGATGAGCGTACTCTTTCCAGCCCCATTCGGGCCAATGAGAGACAGGATCGTTCCACGTTCCACCGAAAAGCTCACCAGGCTCAGCGCCCGTATCCCGGCAAACGACCTGCTCACATCCTTCAAATCGAGCAGCACGGAATTAGGATGATCTGCCAAGGTGCCTCCTTACAAAATGGGCGAGGCGATCCAGCGAACCCGCCAGCCCCTCAGGCATAAAGATCAATATAGCCACGATCAGGATACCGAAGAAGACCGCGTCAACCTCCGCCGTCAGTTTGGGAAGGACATCCTTGAGATACACGTGGATCGCTTCACGAAGCCAAATGAGGACGACACTTCCGAGGACTGGGCCGTGCAATGTGGCCGGGCCACCGATGACGATCATGGTGAACAATTCCGTGAGCAAGGGGAAACCAAACATGCTGGGCGTGGTAAACTGAAGATAAAAGCAGAAGATGCTGCCCGCCAGGCTCGCCATGATGGCTGTGAGCACGAACACGTGCAGTTTGCAGCGCGGTACATTAATACCCACACTGCTTGCAGCGACCTCGCTGTCGTGAAGAGCCTTTACTGCTCTCCCAACACGGGACTTCATGAGATTGGAGAAGAACCAAACACATCCCAGACAGAGGCCCCACGAAATAAAGTAGTAATCAAGATCGCCTCCGAGAGTGAAGCCAAAAACAGAAAGGGGAGGAATTCCCATGAGACCGTCATGGCCACCCGTAATAGACCCCGATTGAGCCAGGACGATTTCCACAATAAAGAGGAGTCCGAAGGTGGCGCAGGCCAGATAGTAGCCTCGCAGTCGCAGAAGTGGTGCCCCGATGAGGTAAGCAATCAGTGCAACAACGATTGCCGCAACAATAATTCCGGCCCAGGGAGGCAATATTTCGTTGGCAGCAAGCATGCCTGCAACGTAGGCGCCGAGACCGAAAAACGTTGGATGAGCGAGTGAAAAGAGACCCGCCTGTTCGAGGAGAACTGCCATTCCGCAGGCAAGCGTTGCGTAAAGCGCCACGAAACACATGACGCCGGTCACGTATGTGCCGGGAGTGACAAAGGGGAGCAGAGCGAGCACACCGACGACTAGAGCCCACGACAAGGAGGGATGACGTTTGTCTCTCATCTTTTCCTCATACCGGGGAGACTTATGGTGCGCAGAATCAGAAAAAGAATCATCACAAGTAGGGCAAGGACATCCTTCAGTCCCGTTGAGACGAATCCTGCGCCGAATCCTTCGAGAAGTCCAAGGGTAAGACCTGCCGCAACGGTCCCGGTCATGCTCCATCCGCCTGCAATCGCTGCGACCAATCCCTTGAGACCTGTAAGCATTCCGATTTCATAGCCGGTGAATGTGATGGGAGCGGTGACGATGCCAGTGACAGCCCCGAGGCCGCCTGCCAGACCGAAACAGAATAACCTGAATTTGCCCACGTCTATCCCGATGAGCCGAGCGCCGGTAAGGTTGATGGCTGACGCACGCAAAGCCGTTCCCATGAGAGTATGATTGAGAAACAGGTGCAAACTCAGTGTGATCAGTGACATCAGTGCGACCACGCAAAGAACTTGAGAAGTCACCCCGGCACCTAGGATGTGGATGACCCCCGTCCCAAAAAAGGGTTCGATGCGGCGCGATTCCGAGCCCCACTGCAGGAGGACGAGCCCCTTAATAACCGAGGCGGATGCAATCGTGATCATCATGTAGGTCATTTCCGTTGGAAACCGGATCGGCCTTATGACGAACCGTTCAAGGAGCATCGATATGGCAGTGGTACAGGCCACAGCGAAGAAAACGGAAGGAAGAAGCCCGAATCCTAACCTGTGGAACGCCCACGTCAGCATGCCCCCAAGCATCACGAACTCCCCTGTCGTGAAATTGAGGACCTTGGTGATGAGATACACCACGCTCCAGCATATCCCTATGACCGCGTAAATGCTGCCGGCTGTCACGCCAGAGATTGCATATTGGACGGTCTCCGAAAGCAGGGTCATACTTGGCTCTCCATCAAGTTTGCTGAGTTGCACAGATTTAGTTTGTTGGAAGACAAGCCTGTTCACACAACCTAGGTTGAAACGCGGCCTTTCCAGTCTCCGTCGTCCGACCCATGACCTTGGCCCCAACGAACCGGGGCGGCCAAGCAAGAAACCAAGGCCACGTAGCAGGGGAGCGGAGCCTCACGAAAGTGCAATGCCCCAGGGTGTGACCTTGTGGCAAGCCCTCGAGACGACGTCAGCCGCGCAGAGCATGGCGTCCGCCGTTGAGAAGGCACATTGCCCGTATCCGGTAACTTGTTTCAGCGCGCGTATTACTATGAAAACGCTGGAATGACCGGCAAGATGCCTGTCCTACCGATACGCTTTCATTCTTCGTTGTGGCGACATCCACCACGGATGCTGGTATCAGATGCGCGCACCATAGTCCTTGGTGAAATCGAACATGGCTTGCACGTTTTCCGGTCTTGCATCCGAAAGAGGCGCAGCTGCGTCCATGATAAAACCGCCGTCCACGGCGCACCCGTCAATCAACTTTTTGCAGTATGCTTTCACGTCTTCCGGAGTTCCTACCGTCAGAAGACTCATGGGCACGTTGCCGCGAATGCAACAGCGGTCTTGCATCATTTTCTTAGCCAGGAAGATGTCTGTGGCCTCAAAATGATAGATCACCTTACCGGGGGGTACGTCTCGGAATGCCTCAAGTCGTTTGTTGCAGACTCCTTCAACAAGTACCCACGGTGTGATGCCCTCACGGATAAATGCATCCAAAAGCTCTTTCATGTGCGGCCAATAGAACTTTTGGAATTGCTGGGCTGACATGAAATTGTCTAGCCCCTTGTGCAGCGGAATGAAAACTGTCGGGACGCCGGTGCGCTTGGTAGAGGCAATGGCAGTGTCAATCATGATGGGCAGAATCTTTTCACACGCGCTCATGACCTTGTCCGGACGCCGGTACAAATCCATCATGATGCCTTTGGTGCCTCGGAAGAAATCTCCCAACGTGTCAAAGGGTACTTGGCTGAAGCCTCCGTACGAAGGAGGGAAACCCAACTCTGCCATTTTCTTGCCGTAAGCTGCCGCCCACTTCAGAGTTTCCGCAGAAGCTTTTCCTGCTTCAATCATGGCTGTACGCACTGATTCCATTTCCGGGGAGAGCAAAAACAGCGCGTTATGAATTCCCCAGAAATATGAAATAACCTGGTTCAAGGGCGGCAGTTTCTCCAGAGGCGCAAAGGCCTTGTAGACACGCGGCCAAAACCGCCGAACCATGAAGTCCGACATGTCATAAAGAAAATGGTCGTATTCCTCAGCCTTCATGACCTCGAGTTCCACGAACTGGTAACCCGTGTTTTCGTCGAGGCCGCGGCCGGCCCACCGGAGGTGTTGAAAGTCCAGTCGGTCAAGCAAAGGACCAAATCCCCTCAGCGGGAAGGGATTGTCAACTGTATCCGGGGCAAAGTGCTCCATACACTCTCCCCACGTTTCGAACATGAGTTCATGGTTGTACATGGCGTCTTTGACGCTCACGCCCTTCCATTTTGCCGGGAAGAAATCCCACAGGCAGGCGATCGGTACCCGATCCGGTTTCTTGAGAGCGACCGCATCAGCGACACGCTTTCCCCTCTCGAGCAGCAACTGCTGTGTATCAATCATGGCAAAGCCCACCTCCGAATTACTTTTCCATCCAGTTGACCGCGTATTTCACGCCTGCCACAGCATCGGTCACCCATGCATCTGCTTCCACGTATTTGCAGGCATGCTCGTCGACTTGGCCTCCACCAATGATCACCTTGACCTTGTCCCGCATACCGATCTCTTTAAGGGCATCCACTACCTGTTTCATGGATTCGAACGACAGGGTCAGAAGACCGCTCAGGCCGACGATGTCCGGCTGAAATTCTTTAGCTGCGTCCGAAAATCTCTGGGCAGGCACGTCAACACCGAGGTCCCTCACTTCGAACCCATTCATGTCCATCAGCATGGCTACCATGTCCTTGCCGATGTCGTGAATATCCCCCTCACCCGTACCCAAGAGAAACTTGCCCAGTCTATTGCTGTCCGAGGCCTTTTCGCCGACCATGAGATCCTTCATCATTTCGGACGCCGTTTTCATCATCTCTCCGGCCAGGATTAGCTCAGGCACGAAGTAGATACCCTCTTCGAACCGTTTGCCGACAATGGCGAGAGCTTCTTTGTAGGCTTCAAAGATCTCCATGGGAGGGGCGCCCTGATCCAGATACTTTTGCGTCAGATTCTTGGCGTCATCCTCCATCATTTCAGCTACTGCATTGACTAGGTCTTTCATTTTTCCGTCTCCTTCAAGGAATACAATGTGTCACGGTCGCCCAGGAAACTTGCTCAGGCGGTCGCCTTCGGCCCAATCTTCCCGGCTCTGAATGCTCGGTTGAAATTCATGCAATGGCGGTCCATGCCGAGGACGGTTTCGGCCGCCATCATGATAGCTCTGAGTTCTCTCTCTTCCGGGTTAACGATGACGCTGTCCATCCCCGCCTGAATGGTGAGCACGATGAAGGCCTGGTTCAGAACGGACCGAAGCGGCATACCGAAAGAGATGTTGGACAGGCCGCAGGTTAGATGGACCCTGGGAAATTCCTCATGAATCATTCGGCAAGTCTCCAGTGAGATGTTCCCGTTTCCCGTGCCCGTGGAAATGGCCATGACCAGGGGGTCCACAAAAAGCTTTTCGTCCGGAAGCCCCCCAGCCCTGGTCATCTCAATCAGGTTGCGAACAATTGCCAGGCGTCCCTCGCTGGTGCGGGGAATGCCTTTGTCGTCCAAGGCTAGGATAATCAACTCAGTCTTGAATTCACAAGCCAGAGGTAACACTCCGTCGATACGGAACTTCTCTCCGCTGAGAGAATTTAACATAGGGGTCTTTGCGGCCTTTTCGATACCTGCTTTGAGTGCCACCGGGTTCGCGCTGTCCAGGCAGAGGATTGCGTCCGGCACGGATTCCTGGATGTGTTCCACGAGCCAAGCCATATCCTCCGGTTCTCGTTTGGGTAAGGTTCCAGCGTTGATGTCCAAGTAAGACGCTCCGTTTTCGAACTGACGACGGGCCAAGTCTCTTATGAACGCTGCATCGCGTTCCTGAATCGCCTTGGCGACTGGTTTTCTCGTACCGTTAATCTTTTCGCCGATGACGATCATGTGGTTTGCCTCTCATTGTTGTGTGTGTCAGCGAGGAGTCGCCTGCTCAGGGATCCTGTTACACATATAGTCGTCTAGTCTTCTAGATGTGTCAACATCTTTTTTGCATCCTCGTTTTTTTTCACTGGATTAAGTCGATCACTAGGTTACAGGCATTGCCAAAACCCCAGCCCCATTTACGGGACTGGTACCGTCACCCCGGACCGTGCGCGATCCAGGGTCCAAATTCTGGGTTCCGGCCTTCGCAGGAATGACGGGGAATCGGACACTATTTTTGGCAACTGCTATATGACAGGTTGTGCGCCTACGGAGCGAATCCAGACCGGTGCCGTTCGAAGCAAAGGAGGCTTACCGCACGGCCGCACGAATTGGCAGTTTCATGGTGAATGCGCGTTGATATGGATTTGCGTTCAATGAGTGAAGAATTGGGGAGAAACTTCTCATAGGAAGTTCCTCCTAGTCTTAGGTGAGAGATTCCAGATCGATACCCCCCTGTGTAGCATTCCGAGCCAGCGTCTCCGATTCCAGATCTACGGTGACCCTCAAGGCCTTGAGTCCCATGACCCCGGGCAAATCGTCCAGTTCCAAAGATTCCACTTCCCTGGTCAGATAACCGAGACCCTGGAGGAAGTCAATGTGCCTCTGCAATTCCCGCCATTCCTCGATCCGAGAGTACACGAGCGCTATTTTCCCCGGTTGCGTGAGCCGCTCATCCCTTCCTCGAACCATGGCCTTGTCGATCCTGGAACGGACGATCTCATGACTTGTGTCGTAAGCGCCATCCACGTCGAATCGTTTCTCGTCGAACCGGAATCGGATTGAAATCGGATCATGGCTCACAAGGATGAGATGGGTGGAATCAAAGGGCACGCTGACCAGACTCTTCAGTTGCTCAGAGTGCCACGCTATTCCGCAGGCCACCATAATTTGCCACAATCTGAGGCTCTTCACGTAAAATTCGCTGAAGTGACCGTTTTGCACCATTGAAGCGCCCAGATAGATGACGTATTCGATCCCGTCCGTCTTGTGTCTGTCGAAATAGTGCGGGAACTCCGCCTGGGCTTTAGCCTGCTCTCTGTCCAAATAACCGGCGATCCTTTCATTGAAAAGCGCCATGCTTTCACCGAATTCGTTGCGTCCGCGATAAACGCTGCCGCGCTCTCCGTCAACGGAGATGCGATATTGGTTTACTGCCTGCTGTACGCTATCCCCGAACGTCGAGAGAATAGGAAACAGCGGTTCGATTTCAGACTGGATGAAATCGGTGATAAGCCTCTCGTCGCCGGTGCTTATCCCTTTCCGGATGCGTTCCAAATGCCCGTGCAGCCTGTGTGAGAGTTCAAAGGACATGGGCAGGGATCTCTCGGCAGCGGCTGTTTCCACAACAGCACGGGCAAGCTCCAGATGCTCGGACAAATCTGCCTGCATAGCGTTGTTGCGGGTTCCGGAGGAACCGCGAATATCGCAGGCACCAAAAAGCGGATATACGTCCCTAAATACGATGGGTTCCAGTTCCGACTGATCACCTGAATGCATTCGCTCGAGATGATCGAAAACTGCCTTTTTGAAGCGCCATTCCACTGAAGGGTGTATCGCTGTGCATTTCTCCTTAATAATGGTTTGCACCTTGGTTTCCAGCATGTCCAAGGACCTCTTGAGAGCCATCGAGAACAGAGGAATTATCTGCTCAGCGATCGCCGATTGGGTAGCTCCGAATCGGTCGGGATGCTTGGAAGCGAGTTTCAGGGTGCCGATAAGTTCTCCTTGGTAGAAAAGCGGTGCAATGAGAAGCGACCTGAAGCCCTCTTTCAACATTTCCGAATCCACATGGGTTCTGATATCTTTTTCACGCAGATCTCGAACGCGCAGAATCGCCCGCTGCTGGAAAGCACGCTCGAAAAAAGATCCCTTGAATTCGCTGATGGGAACATGACGCGAATCGCCGAAGATGCAGTTGTGGGAGACCTCGCAACTGCCGCCGAGCAAGTAAGTTTGGTTTCCTCGAACAGCTGCGAGCCCGGATGACAGGTCAGTAATCCCGAACAGGATTCGCAGACGATCGTTCAAGTGTTCAAATCCGACAGGACTTAAGATGGAATCTTTTCCGACCAGATCACGCTCAATGGCTGTAAGGACCTCTGTTTCGGTCACGTCCGCAGCTCGCAACACAGCAAAGCCCCTGAATTCAAAATTCTCCGGAGGCAGGATCTCCCGCAACACCTCGGGTTCAGCGAGATGATCGAGAAGGCGCGCCCGCTGGTCCTCTGAAAGGACGGAAGGCCCGCCTAGGTTATTCACTTCAACAAAACGGTAATCCGGCTTGAGGCGAAAATACCGATCCAGGCCGGTTTTCGGGTCCGTAACCACTTGGACAGTGGGATCAACCCAGCCCTCCTGAATCCCGTAACATTTGCTGAGTATGAGGTAATATGCCCTTCGCACTCTGTTTAGCATTGGGGACGTACCTTCCGGAGACTGCCGACCGCGAAAAGAACCGTCCTTGTTCATGATCAGGGATTCAAAAAGGGGAGAGAGCAGAACAGGGCGCGCTAGAAACGGCACTACTGCTGCCACCGTATCCGTGTCCCAGAATGCGGGTGGGAACACCGCTGTCATGAGTGTTTTTATCACGTCTGAATGGGGACTCAGGACGGCAGGATCTTCCACAGGATGTGACAATTCCGGGACAGCATCGAGATACTCTTTCAGGCCTGCGGCAAAATGGGGCCTGCCCCCATTTGATGACTCCAGCATTTTCGTCCAGAAATCGACCAGCGGCTTCAGGCTGAGAAAACATCGAAACGGATATTCTTTGAAAATGCTCTCCATGCTAGTGCTCCTGCGATTAATAGCTCAATTATAACTGAACTGCGCGGAGAATCCAGGGAACGGCACTCTCGCATGCACTTGAATCGTGCATCGCTACCCCGCCCTGATCCGCATGAGCTGCCATTTCCGCAACTTGCTTTAGATTAAAGATAATCATTTGTGACAGGCACGGAACTAATGCACACCAAGATTAGGGCACTGGTTTTCTATTTCATGAACGACTGGATGAATTCTCGCACTTCTTCTTTCGTCCGGAAGATTCCGAAATGACCTTCCAGAAGAAGATCCGCATCCAAGGCCACGAGCTTTTTCAAAGAAGCCTGATACTGTTTCTCATCAGATAGCAATGCCGGATGGATAGGACCGTGGACATCTTGCCCGAAAAGCACAAGCTGGCTGTCAATCTGGGTGGTGTACACTACGGAGCCCGGAGAATGGCCGGGCCAGTGAATGGCTGTTACGCTCCCACTGCCGATTGCAAGGGTGGATTCTTCGCCTCGAAGTTTGATGTCAATGATCAACGGTTTGAACCGTGCTCCATACCACGAGGCTGCGGTTACTTCGCTGTCACCGGATTCGAGGTAAACAGCGTCCAATTCATGGGCCACGATGCGGCAGCCGAATTCATTTCTCACAGCTTCGGCCCCTCCGGTGTGATCAAAGTGACTGTGGGTCAGCAAAAGATATTCGAGTTGCACATCCGATGGAATGCATTCGGCTATATGCTTCTTCAACCGTGAGTGCCCGTGCCCGCACCCGGCATCGACAAGGGCAGCTTTATCACCAAAGCGCATCAGATAGATGGCGGCATCTGCAGGATCTGTCAGCCCGTCGCCGCCGACTTGCCAGAGATCATTCAGGATTCTTTTGCTCAATCCGGCCTCCTGTCGTCATGTGAAAGCATACCACAAGTCCTTCAGGGCACCAGGATTCAAATTCCCTTTTCGTCGCAATCTGTCCGTTAAGGGCGAAAATAGCGGTTGACTGCAGGGCCTGAGCCGCGATCGTTTGACGTCAGGACAACTTGGGTAGAAAGGTCGGATGATGTCAATGACGCATCTTCTCGGGCAGGGCGGAATCTTCTGGATATGGCCCAGCATCTTTGATGACCCCATCATTATTTTCGCCGAACTGCTGTCCGGAGACTTCGCTTCTTCATCGCCGGCTTGACAAGATCGTCATAAAATATAATAGAGAATGTTTGGATCGGCGACCTGAGGCACTCGCTATAGCGCGCGAGAGTGGCGGAATTGGCAGACGCACCGGACTTAGGATCCGGCGGGGCAACCCCTGGGGGTTCGAGTCCCCCCTCTCGCACCAGTCAATCCCGGCAAAAATTGAGATTCACCTAAAATAATTGGGTGCGGCCCTGTAGTTTCCGATTGCCGCCCAGCAGGATCGCATCGCGTGTACTAATATCTTATTAGTGGATAGCGTTAGTGTTAGAATTGCAGATGATGGAGGCACAGATGAGAAAATACATTGCAGCTGCCCTGGCCTTCGCCGTGGTTTTGACTGCAGCGATTTGCGAAGCTCAGTACGGATACTATTACTACTATCCCGGTTACGGCACATACTACTCCCCCTACCCGCTCATAGGACCGGCTGCCCCGTCAAATCCTCAGCAATACAGGGTCGGCCCGAGCCCTAGAGTTTATCGCAGGTGGGACTCCATGAACCGCTACGAGGACTTCCAGCAGCATTTGCGGAGTCCGCTCAATCCCGAAAGCCCCATCGACTACATGATGCGAACGTTCTGATAACAACTTCCACCACGGAGAGCGCCACAACTAAGGATGAAGAAGTCGCTGTAGCGCACCGGCAGGACAGCTCGCCCAGGGAATCTCAAGAGCAGAGCTATTCACGCATTGTGTCTGCCTATTTCCCGGAGATTACTCTCGAATAGACCCGATAGAGCGCTTCCTTACTGATTCCGTGATCGGTAACGTCCCAGGGGAAAATTTCGTGCTCGGACCTTTCCCTGTAGGCATAAAAATCCAGGCTTGTTTCTTGATGCTTGAGAATTCGCGACCAGTTTCCCTGCCGGTCCGCTGCGGCTAGCAACAAAGGCGCTACCCGTCTGTCTCCTCTGGATAAAAGAGCCTGAATCTGGGCGCTGCGAGGCGATTCGATCCGAATCGCCAGGTTGGGCAGTTTCCCGAGCTCTTTTCGTATTATTTGCATCCGCTTTTCAAGAACATCGAGCGGAGTCATCGCGGCCCACTGAAAAGGTGTCCACGGCTTGGGCACAAACGGGTTGACCTGCACCCCGATCTTGCCAATTCTTTTCAGCGGCCTGGACGCGTCGAGGAAAATCTTCCTGCACTCGATGACAAACTCCACTATTGATCTAATGTCCTCATCAGTCTCCGTGGGCAATCCGATCATGAAATAGAACCTAACGTTTGGAATGCCCGCAGCAACTAGCTTTTCCACAAGTTCGCAGAACCGCTCGGATGGAATTTCTTTACCGATTACCTTTTTCAGCCTGGGAGAAGCCACCTCGGGCGCCAAGGTTGCTGTTTTCTGGCCAGTCCTTGCCAAAAGCTCGATTATCTTTGAATTCAGCCCTTCAGGCCGTATGGATGACAGAGAGAACTTCCCTCCTGACTCCACTATGGTGCTGAGAATAGTCTCCAATTCAGGATGTCCGGCCAGATCCGAGCCTATCAATCCCACAGTTCTTCCGTCAGCCACGGCAGTCTGCACTTGCTCTCGAAAGTTGTCGAATTCGGAATGCCTGACAGGCAAATGTATCCATCCGGATGCGCAAAATCTACATCCTCTGCCGCAGCCCCGGTTCGTCTCAACAAGGAGGGTGTCCCCGAATTCCGCTTCAGGCGAGAAAAGTACCGACACCGGCGCAGCAGATCCTTTCTTGCGTCTCTTTACGGCTCTCACCCTTTCGGGAAATCCCGGTGCGACATGCAAATTGGCGACGACCCCATCTTCACCGTAATCAAAGCCATATGCGGACGGGAGATAAGCCCCGGGGACGTCCCGAAAACGCTCTTGAAACTCAGCCCGATCCGGGATTCCCCGCAAAAACAGATCTACCAGGATTGACACAATCCCGGATTCGGAGCTTTCTGCGTCCGGAATTTCCCCGATGAAAGCCATTTCCAAGAAATCCGCAAGCGGTTCGGGATTGATGGATACGGAGACGCCTCCAGCGATTACGATGGAATCCGAGGGACCACGATCCTTCCTCAGCGGGGGAATCCCTGCGAACGAAAGCATTCGCGGTACTGCCGGATAATCGTTTTCAAAAGGGACGCTGAACGTTATCAACGGAAAATCCCGCAAATTCCGTCCGGATTCCTCGGAAACTATTCGCATGTCGTTATTCCGGCCTGCTCCGGGATCGGGCAAGAAGAACCGTTCCGCCGCAATTCTCGGGTGGGAGTTGAGTACCTGGTACACGTACTGAAACCCGAGGTTGCCCATCCCCACGGGGTATGTGTTGGGATAAACCAGAGCAACAGGAATAGCGGTTCCTCGCGCCTTCACAATTGCCCCGATTTCACCTGGTCTGAAACCCTTTCCAGAAGCTGTTGAAGACCTTTGCGGCGGTGCTTGGGCGCCCTTCCCTGATAATTTCCTGCTCATCAGTCACCTTCAATGCCAACCGTGGTAACGGTGTGATTCGGCTTGCGCAAGCCAAATTCCTTCGCAAGGCCGTGGTATAAAGAGATTTTTTTGAGACCAAAAGAAATGGCCGCTTCCAGACAAACAAGATAACAGTACAAAAACCATTGTTCATCCATTTGTTCAAGAGCGCATCTCATACCGATGCGCTTTCAAAGGAGTAAGATCAGGGGAACCTCTTTTGTAAAAAAGGTTTCCCAAACCCTCCAAAAAACTTTTAACCCTTGCCTGAACCCACTTTTTCCCAAGGAAAAAGTGGGTTCAGGCAAAATGCCAGAAGTTCTTGGGATGGGGTTCGGAGAAACACTTCTTACAAGAAGGGTTTCTCAGATTTTGCTTTTTTGATTGCGAATCCCTATCATAAAGTCACGCGGCCGGTGATTTCCGCTTGAGGGGCTTGGCGTGCCGGCGTCACGGTGGTAGACTCATTCCGCCTACGCCACGCTATCATCCTCCCGTGACGTGAGACAATCACGCATTTAAGCGGAGCAAAATCATGGCTCTGAAACCGTGCCGCGAGTGCGGTAACGAAGTTAGCTCCGATGCCTTTTCCTGCCCTAAGTGCGGCGCGCCCAGACCGGCGCTGCCGACATGGACCGGCACAGGATACGAGTGGAAATCGCAACGCAAGATTTTTGGAATCCCTTTGGTTCACGTTGCCTTCGGCACTAACGCCAATGGTAGGGTGAGAATAGCGAAGGGGGTCATTGCCGTCGGCCAGATGGGGATAGGACTGATCACTGTTGCTCAATTCGGAATAGGGATAATCTTCGGGTTAGGCCAATTCATGCTGGGATTGACCGTGTTGGCTCAGTTTGCCGGGGGACTGCTAGTCGGAATAGGCCAATTGGCTACAGGAGTTATCGCTGTGGGCCAGTTCGTAGCAGGAATTTACGGCCTTGCCCAGACAGGATGGGCAAAGTACCTATGGAGTCCCCACAGAACCGACATGGAGGCGGTCGCCTTGTTCTACACAGTTTACACCAAACTGGCAGGTCTTTTCGGCTTTTGATACCGGTACGCATACAAACGAGGGAGCGCATGGGGAGTCTTCATTACTATTACCATTTCGCTTTCAAATATGTAAAATCAGGGAGGAACTTCTTGTAAGAAGTTCCTCCCCGAACCCCACCTCAAGAACTTTTGGCACTGGAAAAGGGATTGGTGTGAAACTCTTTACTAAAGAGGGTTCCCCCAATTCTATTGGTTTCTAAGCAAATTCGTACGAGTCTTTTCCTGTACGACAAACCATGCCGATCTTGCGCCCAGCCGGTTGCTCATATTCCCCCATATAGATCTCTTATCCCATCCACAACTCGGGACAATCGAGCTCTCATCAAGCGATATCTTTCCACACCCTTCGGAGTTCCGCACGATGCTTCATTCTCTTCCAGAATAAGGAGTAGTCTCAGAGCGCTCTGGCAATAGGTCAATGCGCCGCCAGGAAGCTGCGGACCCGATGCGGCGAGTCTCATGGCTTCGGAGTCCAGGAATTCTTTGGCTTCTTTTCCAAGGCACTGGGAACTCCCCTGCATTGCTGCGGCCAGTAGTGCGTACGCTTCTGGATCCGCTCGCTTTTTCAATGAATCACCTAGCCTCCGAATCATTTCCGGATCTATCGAGCCTTTTGCGAAATGGGCAAAGAACGCTTGGCTCACTATTCTCGTTTCCGGTTGCCCGTACCAGAGCCGATCAAGCTGATCCGGGGCCTTGGTGAAATCGAACAGCAACGGATCTGACTTGGCCAGAATGATAAGATACTGGTCCTTGTATATGCAGACCCATCTGCCGGATTCCATCAGCATGGCAGCCAAATTGAAATAATACGGCCTGTCTGCCGTGTCCAGGATCACAAGCTCTGTCCCAGTGCGCTCAAGTGTTGCGGACAGGTTATCCAGGTCATGCTGCTGAGGGTTGAACACTGAAAGATAATCTTTGACTACTGCGTCCGGGAAGAACGATTGCGCCCTCAAATCGAAGAACAGTTTGATTTCGGGAAGTTTGAGCAGCAGGTAATCGGTAAGGAACAAATTGGTGAAAACACGGCCCTGAATTCCGTTCTTTTTCAGAAAGTCAACCGCATCGACTCGAGAAAGGTTGTGACTCATCAATCTGGAGGCAATGCTGCGGTTCTGAAGGGTTCCGTTCAAAGGGTTGGATACCGAGTAGCGAAGGATAGACTTGTAAAACACTGTTCCCAAAAGAGCCAGCCCGATTAGCCCCGCAAATGCCGAAACCGCGAACTTCCGCCTGCCCGTGAAGAAAGCGTCAACTCGGGAAAACCGGCTCCTTGCAGCAAGCAGCCATCCTTGCATGATGAGCGCCAAGACGGGGACCAGGGCAGGTGCAGCGAAGAGGATCATTCTTTGGAATTTGAACACCAGCGGTGCGAGCATTAGGGGAATAAGGGCCTCCATGACCGGGTCCGATCCTGACTTGGCCAGACTGCCAGGCGAGACCCTTCGATTCCTCGCCATCACGATCATTGAAACGAGAGCGCATGCGGCGAAGATAAGCATCATCACGAAGGGGCGAGTGGAAAAGGCTTTGAAAAAGCCCCGGTCAAAAAAGGAGGGCCCGTGAATCAAAGGTTGCCAATCGATCCACAGGTCAGTAACTGATTTGGCCGACAATTGCCGGAACACCACTGAAAGATTTTCCGGACCGTACGGATTCGCGAAAGCCATTATCAATACTGCAAGTCCCAGTGTAACCGCCCACCCCGCAGCATCTCGTCCCCTACTACGAAGAGTCTCCGCAGACTCAGGGTCGCTACGTTTTGCCTCAAGACCATACAACAGAGAAATTAACAGCCTGAGTCCTATCAGAAGGAACCCAAGCATGAATGAGCCATGAGAATTCGACCACGCTGCCAGTACGAATAGCGCTCCAACATAGCGCCACCGGCCCCATGATGCAGGCAGGGTCAAAATTGTGGTAAGCAGCACGAAATAGAACAATCCGAAGTTTTCGGCCCTTATTTTCATGAAAGGAGCAAGGCCCAGAGTTCCCAACGTAACCGCAAGCATGGAGATTCCTCGCGGTACGGACAAAGCGCGGCACCTAAAATAGAGCAGCCAGACAGTCCCAGCGAGCAACGCCCCTTTCACCAGGACAGGCCCCAGATCCTCAAGCGCTTTGTATGACAGGTAATAAATCAGATGGGACAGCCACGATTGGTCCACCCAGAGGGTCCCGGGAACAGAGAAAGACCACTGATCGGGTGCGCCCAATCTTCCCGCGCAAATATCGCGTCCCGCACATAGAGCCAGAAAAAGATCTTCATTTGTGAAGGGCATGGTCCAGGCTATCAACCCGGCAAGCATCAAACACATGGAAAGCAGTGCGTCAGAAATAGACCACGCAGTGCGAGGCGCGGTTGGGTCGGGCGTGGCCGAAATCAAACCGTAATCAGGCATGGTTGAAGGCCGCTGTCAGTGAATTACCTGGGATTACAAGATCTGGGCTGAGCATAACGAAACATGCCGTCCTTTACAAGCTCATTGCATTAGTCGTTACGATGGTCAAGGGCTGTAGTCACAGTGTTACAAGCCAATTCCATCCATACAAGAGTTTCCGTCATTCCCGCGGAAGCGGCAATCCAATAAACGTAGTGGACAAGCAGTGACCTGTTTTGAAAGTGCTGGTTCCCAGGCAGAGCCCGGGAACGAGGAATCCTGGACAGCGTAGCACGATTTCCGGTGGACTTCGAATTCTGATACTAACTCCTATGGCGTAGAGCGGCACAACGAAGAATGAAAATCGTAGCGTGGGACGTCCCCGGCTTCGCCAGGGATAGATTGGGGTTGTGCCCGAAGAGTTCTGATTTTGTTTTCATGGAGGTGGAGACTCATCTCCCCCTCCAAACCTC
>JACRDE010000033.1 GCA_016212935.1 Desulfomonile tiedjei
CTATTGAGAGATGTTGCGACCTCAGAGGGCCCTGAGTGCGTCCCTGAGCTTCTTCAGATCGGCCCCAGAGGACAAATGGACCCGGATTATTCGCCTGCCCTTCTGCTTGAGTGCTTCGTAATCTCCGAGGGCCTGAGCGGATTTCAGCACTCCGAACGTATACGATTCCCCTGGAATGGCAACATCTTCGGGATCATCGGCCGTGATCTGGATGAAAACCCCGTTGTCCGCGCCGCCTTTGTGGATCTGCCCTGTGGAATGGAGGTATCTGGGCCCGAATCCCAGGGTGGTCGCCACCTTGAACCTGTCTCTAACAGCGACCCTGATTTCCTGCAGCATATCGGTGTCTTCCTGTGAGGGCTGAATGAACGCATTCAGAGCAACGTAAGTCCCTTTCTTGAACCCGCTGAGTAGATCTCCGAGCTTCTTGGTCAAATCAGGGTCATCAGGCGAGACAAATTCCCCAGCGGGAATTTGTCCTTCTCTTTTGAACAATTCCAGGTATTTCTTGGTAATATCCTTTGATTCCTGAACATTGGGCTGATCGAACGGATCTATCTCCAGAATCACGCCTGCGATTGCTGTTGCGAACTCCCATCTGAAGATCTCCCGGCCGATATCATACGGGGTATGCAGTCGCTGAGTTATTACCGGATGGCCTGCCCTTTCCAGATCTGAAACAGCTTGGTCGTAGGTAACGTCTCCATCCAATCTCAAGTAGACGAATATGCGATCATTGCTGTACTTATCCGGAGTTCCGACGGGCTCTCCGTCTATGGGCAGTATCCCCTTACCTTCCTTACCGGTACTCTCAGCAATCAATTGCTCCAGCCACAGGCCGAAAGTTTGAATCCCCGGAGATATCACCAGGCTCAGCTTGTCGCATTCCGACATAGCGCATTTTGCCATTATGGCGCCGAGCCAGGCCCCTGGGCTCTCGAGGGAGGGTACATGGGGACCGCAGGCTTCCGCTGCTTGGGCCGCTCTCATGAGAAAATGGTCCAGGTCGGCACCAATTAGAGCAGCAGGCACCAAACCGAAATACGAGAGGGCGCTGAATCTGCCGCCTATGTCCGGCGGATTCAGAAAAGTGCGCCTGAATCGATGCTCGGAAGCCAGCTTCCCAAGACTAGTCCCAGGGTCCGTAATTGCCACGAAATGACTCCCTGCGCTGTCACCCATCACCTGTTCCATCCTTGACCTGAAATACTTGTAAAGGGAAGACACTTCTATGGTAGAACCCGACTTGCTCGATACGATGAAAAGACTGCGGCTCAGGAGTACACTTCGCTCAACAGCGAGAATCGATGAGGGAACAGTGGTGTCGAGCACCCTAAGTTCAGGATAGCCTTCAGCGGAACCGAAGCACGAAACGAAGACCTCCGCACCCAGGCTGCTGCCTCCCATTCCCAGCAGGACGATAGACGTAATCCCTGAATCCCTCACCTCGTCGGCAAAATCCCTTAGGTGTTGTATCTCGGCCACCATCGGCTCAATAATCTGCAGCCACCCGAGTCTTTGTGCTATAGCGCTCCGGCTTTGGGGATCTTTCGCCCACAACGAGACGTCACCGCCCCAGAGATTTTCAGCGACTTTCTGCTGGTCAAACCGAGTGAACACTTCATCAACGGACTTCTGAAATCTCCCTAGCGAAGCCGATCTGTGTCCCCATCCGCGTAACAAACGCGTCCGTTTTGTAGCTACGTCCTCCAGAATATTCTCGTAGGAGTCAGCGAATGCTTTGACGCCCTTTTCCATCAAACAGTCCATCACATTGTCGATGTCGATACCCATTTTGTCCAGGGTGGGGAACAGGTTTCTCGCTTCATCCAGGTCGTCTTCCAGTGCCGCACGGGCTTTCCCGTGATCTCGAAATGCATCAAGGGTCGTCGGAGGCATCGTATTCACGGTGCCAGGTCCTATGAGTGCGTCTGCATAAAGGGTATCCGGGTAGTCCGGGTTCTTTGTACTGGTGCTCGCCCACAACACCCTCTGTGGTCGAGCCCCTTTTGCCTTAAGTGCGTTGAACCTTTCAGAGTTGAAAAGCTCCTTGAACATTGCATAAGCAAGCCTGGCGTTTGCAATGCCCGCTTTACCCATGATGTTCGGAATGACTGCTCTATGTTCCGGGTCCGTTATATCTTTCAACTGATCATCAATCACCGTATCGACTCGGCTGACAAAAAAAGACGCCACCGATGCTACTGTTGCAGGATTCCCTCCATTTGCGACTAGCTTTTCAAGGCCCTCAATGTAAGCACTTGCAACGCCTTCGTATTGATCCAGCGAGAAAATCAGGGTTACATTTATGTTTATCCCTTCTGCTATGAGTTCACAGAATGCGTCCAATCCTTCGGGAGTCGCCGGGACCTTGATCATGAGATTCTTACGGTCCACGGCAGCGAAAAGACGCCGGGCCTCGGAAAGAGTCGAAACGGCGTCATAAGCGCATTGAGGCGATATTTCCAGACTGACGAATCCATCCATTCCACTTGTTTTTTCGTACACGGGCAGTAATATATCTGCCGCTTGCTGAATGTCCGGCAACACCAATCCTTCATAAATTCCGCTCGTTGAAAGCCCGGTGTCTACCAAATAGTGGATGTCATTCTCGTAGACTCTCTCTTCACGAAGGGCTTTCTCGAATATACTAGGGTTGGAAGTAACCCCTGAAACACCGTCGTCATCCACCAGCCTCTTGAGTTCACCGGAACGCAACAGTTCGCGGCTAAGATTGTCGTACCAAACTGACTGACCGAGTTTGGCGATTTCCAGCAAGTGGTTCATGAATGCCTCCTGGTTATCATGATCGACGCGGAACATTGCTCTTGACAAGTCGTATTCGGTGCGGCTAAGAATACGACGTGGAGGATTTTACACGAATCGGCCGATGTCTACAACGTAGATGAGCTCCTGAAATGGACATTAAGGAATATCTCGAAATTCAAAGTCGTGAAATAGAGCGGCATAAGTGGATAGAGTCCGAGAAGGCAGGAAAAGATCTCGGAACGGATGCGGCAATCGATTGGATTCTTAAATACGCTGCAGCGTTCAGTGATTATTTGAATCAAAAGGAACAAGAATCCTGAGGACCGGGCGTTTTTCGACTCACGGTCTGTCCGTCCGTTCAACCTTCCTGTCAGGATTGTCAATCCTAAGATTGGTCTTATCCTCTAGTCAGTGAATCCCCCGGTCTCCTTCGACAGTTCATCTCCATCCTTATTTCTAGTGCGACACAAGCATCAAATACACAACGCAAGCGACCGCTATCCTGTACCATGCGTACGGCGCCAGGGACCAACGTTGCACGAGGCTGATGAATGTCTTCACCGCCAAGGCAGCCGAAACGAATGACACTACGAATCCCACGGCGAAGAAACCTATGTCAGAGACACTAAGGAATCGCCATTCCTTGTAAAGGTCGTAGCCTGTGGCAGCGACCATCACCGGCACGGCCGCCAGGAAGGAATACTCTGCTGCCACTTTCCTGTTCAGCCCGGAAAGCATGCCTCCAACAATTGTGGCTGCAGACCTTGATACTCCAGGCCACATGGCCAGTATTTGAAACAACCCTATGGCCAGGGCCTGCTTACAGGAGAGGCCGTCCAATTCTTCCACGGAAGATTCGGGTTTGAACTTCTCCACCAGAATGATGGCGATCCCTCCGATCCCCAGCGCCCAAACCACTGTCATCGGACCAAAAAGGTACTGTTTTATGGCCTTATGAGCAAATGCGCCAATAAGGAGCGCCGGCAAGGTGGTGACAGCAAGAAGAGTAAGTCCTCGGATTCCAGAAAATCCCTGACGAGCAAATCCCGAAAACCCTTGCACAGGAATCAGCCCGACGAATCGATAATAATAAAGACACACTACCGCAAAGATCGCTCCCAATTGAATGAATACATCGAAACAAGCGGCTTTCTCGCCGCTAAACCCCAGCAGATTACCAACCAATATCAAATGACCGGTTGAAGAGACCGGAAGAAACTCGGTCACACCCTCAACAATTCCAAGCACCGCAGCTATCCACCAATCGACCATTACAAAACTCCGGTAGCAATGACTTTCCGGCCGAGCAGCTTTGAAGAGCTTCAGCCGAATGCTCTTGCAGTGATACGAATTCGCAATCAAAGAAGCAAAATCGGAGAAACCTTTCTTGTAAGAAGTGTTTCCCCGAACCCCATCCCAAAAACTTTTAGCATTTTGCCTGAATCCTCTTTTGCCATTGGAAAAAATAGGGACTCAGGCAAGTGTTAAAAGTTTTTTAGTGTGAGACGGTAAATGCGGATCATCTCGTGAGATCCGCATTTGCTCTCGGCGTATTCCACGGATGATAGGTCATCCGGAAAATTCATCGGGTTCTACTTGGCTCCCACCAATTCAACGTCAAACATCAGCGTAGCATTCGGAGGAATGACATTTCCCGCGCCTCTCGGGCCGTATCCCAATTCCGGCGGTATTGTCAGCTTGGCTCTGGAGCCCACGGTAAGTAGAGCGATCCCCTCGTCCCATCCGCGTATCACCTGCCCCGCACCCAGTTTGAAGCTGATCGGCTCACCTCTGTCTCTGGAGCTGTCGAATTTCTTGCCGTCTTGAAGGGTTCCCACGTAATGAACGGAAACCGTTTGCCCGGCTTGGGGCTTCTGTCCGGTCCCCTCTTGGATCATTTCCACTTTCAAACCGGACTGCGTTGTGAACGCCTTGTCTGCTGCGTTGACCATTGCCACTACGAATAAAATGCTCGAAAACAAGCCAACTACTAACAAATAGAATCTCACATTGTTCTCCTTTAGGCTAATTTCGGACCCCGACCTTCTAGCAGCCGGTAATCCGCTTGTCCAGCTATTACTGGTTCGATTCGCAAGCACGGAAGCTCAGTTGCTGGCGGCAGAGGAAGTTTTCGACTACGGAAACCGAGCATCAGCGGAACCGGCAAGATCAGACTGTCTCAGAATTCAAGCGACACGCTGAATCGTGCCACAAAGTCCCGGCGCTGAAGCACCGGGCTATTTTCAATCGCCCCAATGGGGCTCGGTTGGCTGGCGTCCCGGCGGGACGCGACACAGTAGACCGGTAATTTATTGCCGGGAGAAGAAGCGCGTGCCCCGATTTCGTTGCGCAAACCAATTGTGAGACAGTTTCAGATGCCGGTCCTATTGCCACCGACGGATAACTCTCGCTTTCCATCCTATAACTGAAGCATTGCCTTGATTCTCTTGCTTAGCGCGCCCCCTATGGTTTATTCATTAGGATAACAGCAGCATTGAGTTACCACAAGGAGGCGGTTTTGGTTGAATGTGCAGGAGTCGCCTCAAGATCGGCGATTCGACAATTGACGAGAGGACTAACAGCAAACCCAATATGAATGATAACAATGTGGATCTTGTTTTGGCCTCGGCTTCTCCCCGCAGAAAAGACCTTTTGGCCGGGTTGAATATCCGTTTTCGTATCATCCCTTCGGATGTAGACGAGACGGTACTGAACGGTGAAACGCCTCAAGACAACGTCAGGAGATTGGCTCTGGCCAAGGCTAGAGATGTTTCGCCCCGGACTCCCGGCCTCTGGGTATTGGGAGCAGACACCATAGTGGTGATTGACAACAGAATCCTGGGAAAACCCGGAGACGCCGAAGAAGCCAAGACTATGCTGGCGATGCTCGCAGGAAAAACCCACGAGGTATACTCTGGTTATGCCCTGGTGAACTCTGCTTTTCCTGACAAAGAGATAATCCGAAACGTGGTCTCCCAGGTGTTCATACGGGACCTGTCACCATCGGAAATTTCGGATTACGTTACCACAGGCGAGCCCATGGACAAGGCCGGAGCGTACGCGATACAGGGAATCGGTTCCGGCATAGTGCAGCGCATATCCGGATCTTACACAAATGTCGTAGGTTTGCCTCTTTGCGAGGTTGCTCGAGATCTCCAGGAGCTCGGTATCTTCGACTTCCTGAAAGCCAACGCGTGCAATGATTGCTGAGAATCTCACACAAATCAAAGAACGAATAGCTAGGGCAGCGGAGCGCGCTCAGCGCAATGCCGAAGACGTCCGCATCGTGGCCGCAGCAAAGGGTCAAGGCAAACTAAAGATCGAGGAAGCAATCGCGGCTGGAATAAGTATCATCGGTCACAACTATCTTCAGGAAGCTGTACAGGAAGTTTTTTCCGGGAACAGCGCGGACGTGGAATTCCACATGATCGGACATCTGCAGCGGAACAAGGCAGGCAAAGCAGCAGAATTATTTCACGTCATCCAGACCGTGGACGATCCCAGGCTGGCTGCTGCGCTCAACAGTCGTTGCGAGGCTTGCAATCGCACGACAGGCGTTCTCATACAGGTGAATCTCGCTCTTGAGCCGCAGAAGTCCGGCATTCCGGAAGACGAGGTCCAGTCTCTTGCCGAACATATTCGAGGCCTTCCCTTTCTGAAATTGATGGGACTGATGACCATGCCGCCATTTTTCGACGACCCGAAACGTGCGAGGCCGTATTTTGCACGGCTCAGGGAGCTTCGGGAAAAGCTACAATCCTCAGGGGTTATGTCTTCGGAAATGTACGAGCTTTCAATGGGAATGACCGGCGATTTCGAGGCCGCTGTGGAGGAAGGGGCCACCCTGGTGCGGATAGGAAGCGCTTTGTTCGGCCCGCGTTCGTAGGCTCATACTAATGCGCTTTCAAAGAAGTGAGATTGGGGGGACCCTCTTTAGTAAAGAGTTTCCCCCAAACCCCGTTCCAGAAAATTCTATCATGTGCCGGAACCCCCATTTCCTGAAAGGAAATTTGGGGTTCCAGCGAGTGCTAAAAGTTCTTGAGGTGGGGTTCGGGGAGGAACTTCTTACAAGAAGTGCCTCCCCGATTTTACATATTTAAAAGCGAAATGGTATCAGTGGCGAATGAGATAGGATTTCTCGGCCATCGGTCGTTTCGAACGCGCGAGACCGTCTTCGCTGACAAGACTGACTCCAGCTGAATTCAAGTAATCGAATATCGCAATGTCGAAAACAGTGTGAGCGCCGGACATATTCGTGTGTCAGTCGACCGCTGCCGGGTGGGATTTGTCTTTCCGGTATTTTTCCGACTTCTCGGGTAGATAGCCTCGTAACGCGTCCCAGACCTCGTTGATCTGATCAGGTTTAAGCCCCATTCTTGTCAAGGTGCTCTCCAAACGTTCTGCAGATTCCATTTGCCTGACAAGGTCAAAGTCTTCTCTCAATCCTTTGCCCACATAGTACTTTATCAGCGCCTGATATCCGGACATCCCCTTGGCTGGGGCGACTTTCTTTAGCTGCTCCAATACGTCCACGGGAATCCGAAGAGAAATCATGGTTGTGGGTCGATCCTTAGTCGGTATCATCGTCTTCTTCATAGCGCCTTCTCTCGCTTCGTGAGGCCAATCGAGCCGACACAATCCGCCATGCCTCTTCGCCCTTTTCCACGGCCACGACGCAAAGAGGATGAATTGTATGTGCGCAATGTGAACGTCCTATGATGTTCCATCGTTCCTCATATTCACAGGTATCGGGATACATCCTGTAAAAAACGTCAAAGAAGACATCGCAGGCCTGTTCAAAGGAAATACCGTGCTTCTCCAGGTTTAGGTCAGCCTTCTCGGAATCCCAGACAAAAACATATCCCTCAACACTGTACGCAACCTCCATGATCTTACCTTATTTCTGTGTATATACTTTGTCAAGACTAATGACGGAAACTATTCCAGAAGTTCCATAACGGCATTGTGAAGAATCGGTCTGAAGGTCTTGATCCGAAAATCGGATTCTCCCATGAATACGCGGTTGGTCAGGAGAACCACCACGATTTCTCTCGGAATATCAATCCACAGGGACACCCCGGTAAACCCTGTATGACCGATGCTATCCTGTGAAAATCTTTCTCCGCTTGACGAGCCTTCCTCTGACGGCGTGTCGAATCCCAGAGCCCTGGTGCAACTCGGGACAAATCCGGCTCGATTGCAGAAAGATCGAATAGTCTTCTGATCGAAGAATCCCTGTGAACCGCTCAGGCTCAAGAGGAATTGCTGAGCCGTCACTGCAACGCCTCTGGCTGTTCCGAACAAGCCAGCGTGGCCTGAAACCCCTCCCAGAGATCTTCCGTTCAGATCGTTGACAATTCCTGGAGGATCACCTTCGCGGGTTAGCGCGATTGTGTGATCTGCTCCTGACGGCAAGAACAGCAAATCCCGATTCAGCCCAAGGGGCTCGTAAACCTTGCTCGGCGAAAACGACGCCACGCTCTGCCCGGTTTCCTGCTCCACTATTGAGGCCAGCAGCATAAACCCGAGGTCCGAATAGATGCACCCCCGTCCGGTATCGTATTCCAGGGGCTCGGAAAGAATCCGGGCATTCATCTCGTCCTGGTTATGTCTGCCGTGAAGATAATATGGTCTCCATGCAGGCAACCCGGAGCAATGGGCAAGCATATGTCTAGGAGTTATTCCTGCCTTGTCGCGGGGAACGTCCGCGAACCAGTGGGATATTTCCAGATCGACTATCTTGGGATCGCTGGCCGCCATCACGATCCAGCACGGGGTTGTGGCAAGCACCTTGGTAAGCGACGCGAGATCGAACAGCGTTTCCTTGGTCACACATGCGGTCCCGGTTCCGCCAACAGATCCATAGTAACCTTCAAACAGGGTTTCCAGCCGTCTGGATACCAGGATAGCTGCGCCGGTGAACATACACTGTTCCAGGGCCGAGAGCACCAGGTTATCAAGTTTGTGAAAATCCACTGTTGCCGCTGCCTGCCTGCACCGAGACCTATTCGGTCACCTGAGTGCCTGGTCGTGAAACATGAGAAGAGCGAGAGCGCCGGGCCCCTGGTTGAAAATATAATCGTGCGGGCCGGAAAGGTTGAGGTACGAGTGGGGGATCTTGTTAGCGACGAGCATTTGATGCAGCTTCTGGACTGAGGGCGCCATTACGTCCTTGTCGCTGGTGATCAGCTGTATTTGCCTTTTTCTCAGCGTGCCCGAATTCCAGGTCACCAGGTCGCGATAGATATCCATGAACGGACCGAACGCTCCTTGCACTGCGCCCACGCTGGAAAAAATCTCCGGGTACTTGAAGCCGTAATACATGGATCTGGACCCACCCATTGACACCCCATCAACACCGATTGACCTGTCTGCAACACGGTAGCGTCTTTTCAGCTCGGGGATCAATTCATCGATTACAAAAGCCTCGTATTCAGGAAACTCGGGTCCCCTTTGTCCGGAAATAAGCGGCGACGCCGGGCAAGCCAATATCACTCCCTTGTAAGGTCTGGCACTGAGTTTCCGATTGAAGTCCCTGAGATGACCGGGCGTGACCAACCCCCTAAAATGATTCGTATCCAGATGGTTACTTGCCAACGCTACGACCGCCTCGTCCGTTTTGTAGTAACGCATCCAAGCTAGAGCCCCTTCTCTCGGGGATTTTGCGCATTCCCCGGCACCGCCGAACACAATCACCAAAGGATAACTCTTGTCGGGATTCTTTTCGTAATCCAAGGGAAGGCTCACAGCGGTGATGTTCTGCGAAAAATGCTTGGAAGGCAGAGTGAGGTACTCCGCCGAAACCTTGTAGCCTGGAATCTTTTCCACCAGCGGTCCTGAGGGTGGGACCGGAATTGTGACCGGACTCGATTCGGTTGTCTTGGTTTTTTCCTCTTGGGGAGGAGGAGTGACTGTGTCAGGCTGCTTTTCTAAAGAGATTGAGGCTTCGCCCTTTTCTTGGGAAGCGGCGGGTAGCGGGACAGGGGCTTTGGAAGTCTCCTTCTCGCTCGATGAACACCCCCCGAGAATCAGCATAGTTGTGAGCCAAGCAACCCCGAGCACCAATGCAGCGGCACGTCTAACAGCCGGGAATAAATGCTTTCTTTCGCGATCGTTCTTGCTTATCAATTTACCGGACCTCCAGGAGCGCTTACATCGTTGACTCCGTCGGACAGTCACAATATTGGATCCAATGCCTGCTAGCCAATTCAGTCCTGGCCGATTCTCACCGGCGGTTTGTCCTGTAGTATCGAGCTATGTGAAATACGGCATTTGCACACAGTCTGTTCAATTGTGGCTATCCGCTCACCATAACCCCTGGAGACGCTTTGATTGTGCCGGAATAGCGGCCGCTCCTTCCGGGGGGCGTACCGAATCCCTCTGTCCGGACTCTTTTTCCGACGAGGCCCTTTGCGGCGACTTGTTTTGATTTATACCTAATGCCATGAAATTCTTCTTGAATTGTTTAGAAAACCAGTAAAGCGCCTGATGGCCGTTGGGATACCTGTACGCACAATAGCCGTGGCCACAACTCTGGAAGACATTGACCTCCACCGGCAACCCCGCGGCCTTCATGTCCTGGACCAGTTCGTACAGCCTGCCTCCGTTGCTATAGGAGTTGCAACCATCCCTCACGTTGGTATTGATGTTGTAGGATATGCCTCCAGCTTTTCGGATGCGGCTTAGGTTCGCTCGCCAGGTGTCATTGGTCATCGGATAGCTGCCAAGATCGGTCTGCTGGCCGCCTGCGTACGCGAAAATGTCCGGCCTGCGTGCTGAAATCATAATGGCTTGAGCCGCACCAGCGCACGCACCGTCGATTGCCCTGAAAAGCCGATTGGGGACCGTTCTGTAATGAGCGTCTATGAACGGAATAACCTCCCCTATCAGGTAATCTTCATAACGAGCTGTATTTCCGCCACCCGGATTCCACACGGTCACTGCTATGACATCGTCGTACGGGTCGTTCTGGAGCCACTGATTGAAGACCCTGAGCTCCTGATCGGATACGTTCTCCTGGAAACTTGCCGGAGTCAGTTGTCCTGATTTCAAATTGTCCATAGTGAGCGGCGTCTTGCACCATACCGACCAATAGGTGGCCCCTCCCAGTTCGGGCCCGTTGTCCCAGCCGGATTTGCCTCCAAGCAGATACACCACTCCGTAACGTCGATTGACATTCTTCTCATAGTCCTCAGGGAGAATCACATGCACAGGGAAAGGACCGGGAACATCAACCCCGGCTTTTGCCTTGGCGCTCTTGAACACATCGGAATGGACTCGTACGGACTCAATATAGTGCTTCGTACGAAGGAATTTGGTCCTGGCTTCTATTTCGGCCCATGGTTCTTCTTTCGGCGCAGCGTACGCGAAGCAGGCAACAGCCGCAACCACAAGCATCGAAGCAACTATAAGATAAGGTTTTCTCATTCCAAAACTTCCTCACTTGAGGATGAAATCCTGCATCCTCTCCCCGAATCATCTAACGGTAATATTATAGACTTTTACCGGAAATCCCTGCTGATCAGCCTTCTCGGAAGTGCGAGGGTCCATGAGTATGACGCTGCTCTTAACATTTACTCCCCTGAGAGCGCAACGCACATACAGAGGATAAGTTCCGGGCTGCCCCGCTTGAAGCTGCACAGTCATGTCGTAGGCTTTTTTTTCGCCCCACAATTCTATCCACCGTTCGGCCATGGGAACCTTCGTCCGAATCTTATCGCTCATTACGGACAGGACTGTGCTCCCTGGACCGTAAACTTTACCCGGTTTGGCCGAGACAATCTTCAGTCCCGACGGGTTGGGGCAGGACACGGTTATTCCGCCGTAATCGGATTCTGCTCCCATATTCTGAGCATCGATCCTGACAGTAAAGGGCTTACCCGCCTCCACTGTGTTGGGGACTTTCACGCTTACCAGCTTAGGCTCAGCTTCCCGCGGGAGAGCGACGTCAAACAGGTTCGCCAGCCATTGTGCCCCGTCAAGCCTGACGTCCATCAGATACTCGCCTGTCCTTAGCAGACCGGAAGATGCTTTCCCAAAATCCCGCGGATAGGTTACGGCAAATTCATCAACTCCTGTAGGGATTTGCCCCTGGTATTGAAAACTTCCTTCCGGCGCTTTCAGAATGATCTGCACTTGCCGAGGATTATCGCCTTGGTTCTGGAACCTGAAAGCGAGTTCGGTTTTTGTTTCGTCTGAAAACCGCGGAATGGATGCGTTTACGTCCGGGAAGGTCTTGTACGCTTTTCCGGACAAGTGGTTAATGACCAGTTCCGGGCCCTTCTCCTGTTGTGTCACGGGCTTTTCAGCCTGGGATTCCATTTCCTCCGAGGTCTCTGGACCGCCCGTCTGCTGTGAAGTGGACTCTTGGGGAGCCGGCTCCGAAGCCCCTGGCTGTTGCTGGGCAGCGAATTGAGGTGTCGGCGGTCCGCCTGCGTCAGCTACCATTTCTTCGCCAATCCTGGGCAACACGGATTCCAGCACAAGTATTTTCTTCGTATCCTCGCGGGATCCTCTGAACTGGCTCATAAAGCGGTTCAACCCTTGAGGCGAATTGATGTTCATTTTGTGAACATTGCTTCTCCTGGTCGCATGGTACAACCACACGCCGCCTTTTTGGTCAGGAAGCATCATTACCACATGATAATGAAGAACCTTGTAAGGTCGCTCATTTCCGGGTCTGCTTATGCTCCCCAGATAGATCCGGCCGGGCCGCATTTGAGACAGCACTCTTTGCCACGCGGCGGTGTCATGCATGTCGAAGCCTCTCAAGGTCATGCCGTCAGCCCCGTCCAGAGCGTAGTCCCTTCCATCGGGCATGACAACCTTGCGCTGTCTGCCGTCAGTCAGGTTCAGGATAAGGTCCCAACCGAAATCCCAGTCTTTCCCCATGGAAGAGTTGTTTCCGCTGTTTCCAAGACGGTCCCTGGTGACATCTTCCAGAGTAAAATTCTTGTCGAAGACGAAACGGGATGCGGAAACGACCAATCCGCTGCAGTTAAGGCCTGGAGTCTCATAGAATCGATCCGGTCGATCGAAGGTTGTGAAATGGCCGCGGCTGTCAATTGCGCCGTCGTCTCGATACGAAATTCCCAGATGAGTGTCGGCAATTTCCACAGGATCGGTCTTGGAGTCGATACCCCGTTGCCATATATAGTCAGGGGCGAATAGTTGATCTCCGAAGACCGGCCTGGAGATCCACAGGCTTAGACAAACTAGCCCAACGATCAGCGCCTTCATATTGTTTCGGGTAATTTTCACCAAGCCTCCGGAGTTTAACTTTATTTCAGGCCAATATATTAGCAATTATCGATGATCCATGCAAGCGCACTTGTTGACCGGGTTTATAATTGGTAAGAGGAGTGTGAATTGTTCAGAATCGCCGAATCTCGAACACGATGGTGAGATGAAACGAACCGCAGTCGTAAGGCATCTTGAGAGGCACAGAGCGGAACTTATCCGAGAAGGGGGAAGACATACAATTTACGGACGAAAAGGACTGCTCTCGGCGGTCCCAAGACATCCGGAAATTTCGGACAAGTTGGCAAAAAAGATCTGTAAAGAACTGGGCATTCCCTTCGTGAGGTAATCATGCAATATCATGCAATAATCGAGAAGGCCGAAGAATGGTGGATCGGTTGGCTGGTTGATCTCCCGGGCGTAAACGCCCAGGAACGCACCAAAGAGGAACTTCTGGAATCGCTGAAGATCGCAGCGGAAGATATGCTGGATTTGAAAGGTGTCCATGATCCGAGTATCGAAATTATGGTTCAGTCTACCAATGAGGCTGGCTCATCTTGGAAAGTTTCAAGAAACCAAGTTGCTGGACAAAGCGAGGAGACCACGACAAAAGATTGACTGAAGATGCCTTCCACTTGATGGTAGACAAACTTCACCTTACCGAAAAAGTCATTCTTCTTGCCAACTTGTCATCCAGATAGAGAGCCACCTTCCACATTCCAGGCTTGTGATTTACAAGTTCCCTTGTGGGCATTGAATGAACCCTGGTGGACCCTCCTTTCTTCCTCTCCATGCCCTCTCTGCCTTCAGCCTTTGCGTCGTAGGTAGTCCTGATGGTACGGTATTCCTGATCGTTCGGATCATACCAGCGAGTCTCGGCGGTGTATTCGTTCTTTTCATTTTTTGGGATGAACACCAGATTCACCGTGTCGTTCATCGTGTGATCGAAAGAATCCTTGGGATGGGCTGCTGAACCTGCGGTCAAGAAAATGTCTTTCACCAAATAGTACTGCTCACCCGCGCCCGCAAACTCCACCCCTTTCCACTTTCCAGGGTTTATGGCCTCCTTCAGGGTCTGACAGCCGCCAACGCAGGAGGCAAGCAACACGAAGAGCGCAGCACATCCCAACTCTTTCCACCTAATCGTTTTCCGATCGTCTGCGAACCTCATTCCTTGACGTTGTCTCGCTCCCAATAATCTTTGCC
>JACRDE010000373.1 GCA_016212935.1 Desulfomonile tiedjei
ATGAGTCTCCACCTCCATGAAAACAAAATCAGAACTCTTCGGGCACAACCCCAATCTATCCCTGGCGAAGCCGGGGACGTCCCACGCTACGATTTTCATTCTTCGTTGTGCCGCTCTACGCCATGGGAGTTAGTATGAGGGTAGACACGTGGGGCAGACTCGAAAAGCCTGCCCCACAATAATAGTCCAAACCCGACTTCTAAATTCAACAGAATTGCGGAGCAGGTTCGGCCCGTCTTGCAGGAAATGCCTCCCCGGAGACTCTTCCCAAAGCTCTTAGGTTTGGCTTAGTGCAATACCCGAGCGCGGCGCGGTTCTTTCTGGGGCTGGGGCTTTGCGAACGGCACGCCGTAGGTAATCTGAACCTGCTCCAGCCTCCGTATGCGGTCCCTGAGTTCTGCCGCTCTTTCGAATTCCAGGTCTCTGGCTGCAGCGAACATCTCGTCGGTTAGTTTCTTTATGAGCCTGGGTATCTGATCCGGAGGTACGTCTTCCGGCAGGTCCGGTTCTTTTTCAACTTCCACTGTGACGTAATCCTGCTCGGCAAGCGAAGACAGTATGTCGGTTATTTGCTTCTTGATGGTTTCAGGGGTGATATTGTTGTCGAAATTGTATTGCTGCTGAATCCTCCGCCTGCGGTTGGTCTCGTCCATTGCCTTGCGTATGGACTCAGTAACGCGATCAGCGTACAGGATAACAGTCCCGTCCACATTCCTTGCGGCCCGGCCTGCTGTCTGAATCAAAGAGCGCTCGGAACGCAGAAACCCCTCTTTGTCTGCATCCAGTATGGCGACAAGCGCAACTTCCGGGATGTCGAGCCCTTCTCGCAATAGATTTATCCCCACGAGCACGTCAAACTTGCCGAGCCTCAAGTCACGAATGATTTCCATTCGTTCTATGGTCTTGATCTCCGAATGAAGATATTTCACGTTGATTCCGAGGTTTGCATAGTACTCGCTCAGGTCTTCGGACATCTTCTTGGTAAGAGTGGTGACCAGCACCCTATGACCCTGATCCACGCGCTTGCGGATTTCTCCGAGCAAGTCGTCCACCTGACTGGAAGCGGGCCGAAGCTCAATGATGGGGTCCGTAAGACCAGTGGGTCGAATGATTTGCTCCACAATGCGGCCGTCGCTGTTCGTCAGCTCGTAGGAGCCCGGAGTTGCTGACACGTAAACAACCTGGTTCACGTGACCTTCAAACTCCTCGAATCTAAGCGGTCGATTGTCCAGTGCGCTTGGGAGCCTGAACCCGTAGTCAACCAGGGTCTTCTTCCTGGCGCGGTCTCCTTTGAACATTCCCCCTAACTGGGGAACGCTTACGTGAGACTCGTCAATGAAGAACAGGGAATCCTTCGGAAAGTATTCCAGGAGCGTGGGCGGCGGCTCGCCGGGGTTCCGTCCGGTCAAATATCTCGAGTAATTCTCGATACCGTTGCAGTACCCCATCTCCTTGAGCATTTCCACATCGAACCTCGTGCGTTCCTCGATCCGCTGTGCCTCGATGAAGCGGTTTTGATCCGTGTAGAATTGCACCCGCTCTTTCATTTCTTCCAATATCGCATCAGCGGACGACAGGAGCCTCGAACGTTCGGTAACATAGTGACTCGCAGGATAAATCGCGACCTTGTCCAAAGCTCGGACCACTTTGCCGCGCAATGGATCGATTTCGTAAAGGCCCTCGACAGTATCCCCGAAAAACTCGATCCTGATCGCCAGCTCTTCTTCGTACGCCGGAAACACCTCAACAACGTCTCCCCTGACCCTGAATACACCTCTGTGGAAGTCCATGTCGTTGCGCTCGTACTGAATCTCAACGAGCTTCCGAAGCACCTCGTCCCGATCTGTGTCTTCCTTTTCTATGAGATGCACCAGCATGTCGTGGTAGGCCTCAGGAGAACCCAGGCCGTATATGCATGACACGGACGCCACTATGATAACGTCGCTGCGCTCCAGGAGCGACCTCGTCGCGGAATGCCTCATCTTGTCGATGGTTTCGTTTATGCTGGAATCTTTTTCTATGTAAGTATCGGACTGTGGAATGTAGGCCTCAGGCTGGTAATAGTCGTAATATGAAACGAAGTATTCAACTGCGTTTTCCGGGAAGAGACCACTGAACTCACTGAAAAGTTGGGCAGCCAGCGTTTTATTCGGGGCGAGCACCAGAGTGGGCTTCTGAATCTTTTCTATCACGTTTGCCATGGTATAGGTCTTGCCGGATCCAGTCACTCCCAGCAGCACCTGATGTTTGAGCCCACGCTCAATCCCTTGGGCCAAGGCTTCGATTGCCTGCGGCTGATCCCCTCTTGGGACATATTCCGAATTAATCTTGAATCTAGCCATACGTTAACACCTATGCGCTCCCAGCCTGGCGCATTTCACTAATTCAATCTTTCATTTCAACTTTGGGTTTAATATCTTCAAAGAGTTGTGGATCTTTCGTATCACCTTTTCAAGATTCTTGAACCCTTCCGTTCGATCCGAAATGATCATCTGGAGCACGCGGTCCTCAGCGATAAAGTATTGCACGAGCTGGACAAGTTCCATCCCGCGATGATCTCTGAAAGAATAAATATTGTAACCTTGCGCTCCGTCAAGGCCTGCGAGCTTGCCTTGCTCGATTACGGTGCAATCCTTCATCTCCTGTTTCAGCTTTTCAAACAGATCCGCGACAGCCTCAGCTTTTGGAGGACTCTTCTTTGGACGATCCTGCACAAACGCGCTTATCCTGAGAGTCGCTGCCGGATGATAGATCTTTACCTCGTCCGGTCCCTGGTTCTTGACTGTCATGGTCGACGGGTACTCGAAAGTAAATCTGCCCGCACCGTCTGTATATTGCTTGAAAGCTTTCTGACTGAAGGAGCTTTCCGCAAAGAAAAACGTTAAGCACAGACAGAGGGTCAAGAGCCGGCCGATTGCAATCATTTCACTCGTCCCGACCAATCTTGCGTTTACCAGGTGCGCTGGAGGCTCTGGAGTCCTGATCGGATTTCCCGGAATTCCTCGACGCAGTCAGAACCGCTCCCAACGCCTTAGAAACGCTGAAAACAGCCCGATCCAGTCCGTTGATGGTCGCATCACGGAACCATATCGCTGCGTCGGTATCATGGTACGCCGCCAGTTCCTCCAGTTCCTTGTCACTCAGAGAGCGAAACGTGAGAGCATACGCGGTCAAAACCATGTCATCCATTCGATGCTGTTCCATAGCCAAGCTTTTTTGCACAGCCTTGAGTTTGCTGCCGATGCTTTCGGATTCATCATCTGGAGCGTTTCCCGCTTCCGCTGATCCTGTTAATAGTCCTCTCACAACGCTGGTCACCAGAATGTCGTTGGTTTCGGAAACATTCTCTGAATCAATGATTCGCTTAATGGCCTTCAAACGGGTTTCATCCAAAGAAATCGCATTCTTTCGGCCTTCTCGGATTCCTTTGAGCAAACCGGTTTCAAGGGCGTTTTCCTGAAGTCGTCCAACCTTTCTTCCAAGTGCGGAATCGTAGAACTGTATTACCTTCTCTATATTATCTCTGTTGAATTTTTCGCGAACAGCGGACCGCACAAGGTCCGCCACAGCTTCTTTTGAGGCGTTTCTCCGTATAAAGGTTTCCGCTTCATTCCGGGCTTTCTGATCAGGGAAAGCATCCGCAGGGATCGCTGTCAGAACGGATTTTCCTACCATTTCTATTTGTCCCGTCATTCCGGAGAGCCTCATCGCCTTATCTATCAGGGCATCGCTGTCGTCCCCGAAAGCGAGCGAACCGCAGAGCCACAAGCAAAGCAAGAAAGTGGCCGTAGTCAGTCCGTTCCGTGAGTTTCTCATAGTGCTCGCAAGACTCCTTTGTTAATCGTTGGCTAAAGCTCGTGGAATTCTCGGGGAATCTGCAGGAGTTCTCCATCCAAACCCACTGCCACGAGAGTCACAGTGGCAGTGATGAGATAATCACGTGGCTCGCCCTTTTTTGTAATGATCTGTTTCACCACGATTCTGAAACGGGTGGTGTTCTCGATCCAAGTGCGGACGACCAGAGCGTCTCCCAATTTTGCCGGAGAGTGGTAGACGATTTCTATCTTGTGGACCATGAACATGTAGCCGTTCTTATGGTATTCCACCACGCTTGCGAGGCGCTGTTCCACATACTCCGTGCGGGCTCGTTCCAGATATCTTAAGTAATTTGCATGATATACCACGCCCATGCAGTCGGTGTCCTCGTAGTACACTTTGCATTCAAAGAGCAGCTCAACAGGTTGGCTAGCCTTTGTTTCCGGCTTGGGTTCTCGAGGGTCCAAGGATCGCATCCTTTCAGAAAATTTCACCGGGACGCGTCAAAGCGCTGTCGGCAGAATAACGGATAAACGTAAATTAGTGAACTTCTTGGATCGAAAATGAGGACCGATCTTGTGGGCCACGTTTCCGAAGTCTTGCAGCGAGACAGCGGTATGGCTCCTGAAAGAAGTCATACCGCTCCGAATTTGAGCGAGGCAGGTGTGCAGGAGGCCGCAAGGGGCCCCTGCAACGTCTTTTCAAGCTCTCAGGATTCTTCTATGAGTTTTCGGAATCGGTCGAACAAGTAGCGCGAATCGTGGGGGCCGGGCGATGCCTCGGGGTGGTACTGAATGGAAAAAATAGGATGCTTACGGTGTACCATGCCTTCTACGGTCTGGTCGTTGAGATTTACGTGAGTGATCTCGCATTCGGCACGTACTGATTCCGGATCTACTGCAAAATTGTGGTTTTGAGAGGTTATCTCCACGTGCCCGGTTTCAATCCGCCGCACAGGATGATTGGCCCCGTGATGGCCGAATGTGAGTTTGTATGTCTTCCCTCCCAGAGCCAAACCCAGGATCTGGTGACCGAGGCATATACCGAAAATGGGCTTCTTGCCGATCAGTCTTCTGACGTTCTCTATTAAATAAGAGACCGTCTCCGGATCTCCGGGGCCGTTTGAGAGAAAGACCCCATCAGGATTGTAAGCCAGGACATCTTCGCTGCTCGCGTGCGCTGGAAATACCCTCACCTTGGCCCCTGCATCCACAAGCAGTCGGAGGATATTCTGTTTTACGCCCGAATCATAAACTGCGACCTTGAATCGTCCTTCCGGTCTGAGCGTTTCGGCGTTCCAGTTCCAGGAGCCTTCTTCCCAGTCGTACGGATCCTTGCAGGTGACTTCAGATACCAAATCGAGTCCTTCGATGTCAGGATATTGTCGGACCTTCTTGAGAAGGCTCTGATGGTCGTGATCTTCCGTGGAAATGATCCCCTTTTTCGCTCCAGTCTCCCGCAGGTTGCGCGTCAGCTTTCTTGTATCGATTTCTTGAATGCCGATTATGCCGTATTTCCTGAGGAAATCCTCCAGATCAGAGTTCTTTCGCCAGTTGCTCGGATGGGGGCAATACTCCTTGACTATAAACCCCGCGAGGTACGGCTGCACGGCCTCGTTATCCTCGAAATTGACGCCCACGTTGCCTATATGAGGGTAAGTCATTGTGACGATCTGGCCGCGATAGGACGGATCCGTGAGTATTTCCTGATAACCGGTTATCGCGGTGTTGAAAACCACTTCACCCACCATCTCGCCTTGGGCGCCAAAGGGCTTTCCGCGAAAGATTGTGCCGTCAGCCAGCACAAGCGTTGCTTTCATAATCGGTCCTTTCCTGAATTGAGCCGTATCCTCTCGTGGGCTCACCTGCTGCCGGTTTCCCTATCTTGCGGTGAGACCATGTCTCGAACAATTACTATTCGTTATCTGACGCAGACGAATGCGGCAGACCGCCCGACAGATCCTCGTCCTGCGTCAGCCTCGTGTTGAAATATCTCACAGGAACTCTTTCAACCTTTTCATTCCTTCGTCAATGCGTTCATCCGGAGACGTCATCGAGATTCGGAAATATTTTTCGCCGCTGGGGCCATATCCTACGCCAGGAGTCACCACAAGTCCTTGTTTCTCCAGAAGGTCCGCGCAGAACTCCACCGACGACTTAAAGGAATCCGGAATCCTGACCCAAAAATAATAGCTCGCCCTCGGCAGTTGGAACCTGTAGCTCATTTCTGTGAGTGCCGTCGCTATCTTGTCTCTGCGCGCCTTGAACAGCGCTGTACGTTCTCGGTTGAACCGAGCCGCATCAGGATGGCCGAGGGCTCGGGCCGCCACCCTTTGAATGGCCATGAAAACGCCGGAATCGAAATTCGATTTGAGCGTCAGAAAGGCGTCTATGAGTTGCTTTCCGCCCACCACGAATCCGATTCGCCATCCGGTCATGTTGAATGTCTTGGAGAAAGAGTGGATCTCAATGGCAAGATCCTTTGCTCCAGGAATTTTCATTACGCTGATTGGGCGATCTTCTTCTTCAAAGTATACCTCGGAGTAGGCATTATCCGAAAGTATCACCAGGTCGTGCTTCCTTGCAAAAGCCACGAGTTCCTCGAAAAAACCTTCATCCGCAACCGCTGAAGTTGGATTGTTCGGGTAATTCACGAACATTATCTTGGCCTTGTCGGCCGCAGCCGGATCGATTTCGGACAGATCCGGCAGAAAACCCCTTTTTTCCGACAAAGGCACACGCACCACGTGACCGCCGGTGAAACCTATTGCCGCTTCATAAACCGGATAGCCGGGATCAGTGACGAGCCCCGAATCTCCGGGGTCCAAGAAGGCGAAAGGTAGGTGAGAAACAGCGTCTTTTGCCCCGATGGTTGCCATCACTTCGTGATTCGGATTGAGTTCCACTCCGAAGCGATGCTTGAACCAGTTCGCCACGGCTTCGCAGAAATCAGGTTCTCCCTTGTAGCTTGGGTAGACATGATTCCGCGGATCCCTGATTTCCTCTTCCATTAACTTAAGCACGAAATCGGGCGTGGGACGATCGGGATCTCCGATCGCAAGGGAAATCACATCTATCCCCTTTGCCTGTGCTTCCTTTCTTTTTTCGTCGATACGGTGGAATAAGTAAGGGGGGGTGTCGATTACCCGCCTGGAAAAGCTCATGAAACCCTCCGAAAAATTAGACCGATTTGCGCGACTCGCTACTCGAGTCAGGCCTGGACCTACTGCTCAAACCGCACGTCGGCACAGTCCGTCCTGTGAAAGGACAACCATAGAGATCTACCATTGTTGGTTAGATCAATTCAAGCCCTCTCCGGCCGCGTTCCGGTGATTATTTCCCAAGGACTCACAGTGGACGAACTCCTGCAAAGAGCCCCTTTCTGGAGAATCTCCCGTGAATCACCTGATATCGGTGTTCCTATTAGACTGGCGCGCATTGAAAACGCGGGTGGCGTCCAGCGCTCAGCCTGCTTGTATCCGGGGCGCGGTCAAAGGTGGCGTCCGAAGCAGAGAAGACATTGGCAGGCCAACTGCAGGGCCGCATCCATGATCCCATTTCCTGGTGCGCTGCAATATGCGCATTCTGCATCTGGAGCCATAAACAAGGAACAGCGTTTACCTGCACGCTTAATCCTTGACTTTAGGATTGGTTTGCCTTTATTTTCGATAAATACTCTCTGCGGAGAAAAAAATTCTGAAGTGTTAGCCTTTCCTGAAACAATTCTAAACTGCCTTTGTCTGAATATCGTAAGTTTGGTCCTGTTCTCGCTTTTCACCCAGGAGAACGACGACGATAGAGAAGTCGTTCGACAGGCCGTGAAAGGGAGCAGGGAGGCGTTCGATATTCTTGTGGAGAAGTACTACAAGAAGATATATAACCTCGCGTATCGATTTGTTGGCGATGCAGAGGAGGCTAACGATCTGGCACAGGAAATTTTTACCGCCGCATACCAAAACTTGAAAAAATTTCGTGGAGACGCAAAATTCTCCACGTGGCTCTTTCAGATTGCGACGAACCGAGGAAAGAACCGGTTTAAGTACCTGAAGAGAAGAGGATATTTTGCGGGCAGAGGTCAGCAGGATCCGGATGACGACCGTGAGTCATCGCAGAAAGCAATTCCGGATTATTCTACAAATCCGGAAACTTTACTGGCAAGCAAGCAGATTCAAAAGATTGTGCAGGACGCAATTGATGACCTAGACCCCGACCATAAAGAGATAGTTGTTCTGAGGGACATCGAAGGCTTTTCATACGACGAAATAGCTCAGATGCTCAATCTTCCGGAAGGAACGACCAAGTCTCGTTTGCATAGAGCGAGAATGGTTGTAAAAGAAAAACTGAAGAAGGCCCTGTCATGAAGGAATGCGAACAAATCGGTGATCTATTTGGGAAACTTCACGATGATGAGGCGGATGGTGAAACAGGAGACTTTGTTCGAGAGCACCTTTACAACTGCCCCGGATGTCGAGAAGAGTACAAATGGTATTCATTAACAATCCAGGCTCTTGGCAGCCTTGAGTCAGCCTCCCCACCTGAAAACTTCGTAGCACAACTCAACTCTAGACTTTATTCGGAACCTTCCTCTACAAGCACTTTGACTGATTTCTTTCGGAACATCTTCTCCTACTCCCCGTACATGCCCCTCCCTGTAGGAGTAGCATCCCTAGCTCTCGTCGTAGTTCTCGGGCTGGCGGTTTACAACACATCGTACTTTATCGCGCCCGGAGCGCAAGTAGCGACCCCGGAGCCGGCGGCCCATAAGGGAATCATTCCCCCCCAAGTTGGACCCGGGGGAATGGTCGCCAAGAGCACTCCATCAGGCCCGACGATTCCCCTTGCCGCCCCCCCCGCCGCCAGCTTCCCCGGTTCCCATTTCCGAGCTTCAAACCCAGAAAAAACATTGGAATCCAGACAACAATTTCCGACGATTGCGGACCTGATAGGCGCGGACAATCTTACCGTGGAGAGCGACAGTGTTGATAAGGCAATGGAATCATTAAAGAACCTTTTACCTGGTATTCAGGGACGGCTGGTGGGCGAGAAAGGCCACGGAAATCCGGGCGATGTGGTTCTTGCAGTGCTCATTCCGTCTGATTCGTACGGCCATCTGACCACCGAACTGATCAAGCACGGAGCAGTTGCGTCGGGCGTGGGCCCCGAAGACAGTCGCCTGTCTCCAACCTCGAAGGATGGGAAGAACGTCTTACTATACATACGTTTCGTGAGTTCGCGTTGAGAGCTTGATTGGCGCCCCTCCAGACTAGTGCCCAGCCTTTCGCGGTGGCGCTTGCACGAGCCACCGCAACCCCCTTCCAAAAAACAGTTTGATCTGGCATCATCTTGCGGTCGTTCTGACCATGCTCATTTGTCATGAAAGGATGTATTTCAATTGAAACTTGGGATCATTGGACTTCCGGGCAGCGGCAAGACTACCGCTTTCAGGGCTCTCACAGGCGGAATCGAATCCGGGGAACGAAAAGGCCATCAGGAACCCTCGCTGGGCGTTGTGAAGGTCCGGGATGCCCGTCTCGATTATTTGGCTGCATACCATAAACCCAAGAAGATAACTCCCGTGCACGTGGAATACATGGATATCCCAGGGATTGCGGGAGAGTCCAAGCCTGGCCGTTCCATCGGCGACAGGGGTCTCTCAGTCATGCGCACGGTGGACGCCCTGGTTCATTGCGTGCGCTTCTTTGATTCGGCAGCCCTGGGCCCGGCCGACCCGGTTAGGGACTATAAGGCCGTGGAAGATGAGATGATCTTCTCCGATTTTGCAGTCGTGGAGAAGCGCCTGGAGAGG
>JACRDE010000374.1 GCA_016212935.1 Desulfomonile tiedjei
ATAACCGCATAGGTTATGCAGGAATTCGGCGTCATCAGCCGATTGAGGGCGGTGCTGACTGAGGGCCCAATAGCCCGTGCCCCAAGGACAATTTCGTATACAAAACTTCGTAGCTTTGCTAAATTGATTGTAATGACTCCGCGTGTGGCCTGACGTGCTCCGAAGGAACTCAAGGAGGCGGACAAGATGGTGAACCATCTCCAGGCCAAGGAGCTGCTTCAATCTTTGGTAAACCGTGGGGAAAGTCTGGACACGAGGGACCTGACGCTTTTCTTCGGGTGGATTTATTCGTCGTACGTGTCATTGGAGCCCTTCCCCGTGGAACACCGCAAGTTCTGCGAACGTTGCTTGGATTCATTTGACTCCCCGAATATTAGACACCAGGCAGGCCTTGCTCTGCTAAAATCGGCGTTGGCCAAGGCAGAAAGAGGTCGCCCCATTCCAGACTCCACCGTCTCCAAGGACTACCTAAACCTTGTGAACAGGTTTTTCCAATTCTGTCGAAAACCGAATGAATGATGCAGACTCTCATTGGGCAGGTATGACGACAAGAACTTGCTCGTCCACGTTATTCTCCTAATTACTATTGACAATCGGCCGCCCGACTTCTACCAATATGACCGGATTATAATGAAAGAAGTCGGCTTCTCCAAAGCCGTCACCCGTCCAGGAGTTACAAATGGATTACCTCCTTACTGAAGAACAAAAAATGGCAAGAGATATGGCCAGGAAATTCACTGACAATGAACTCAAACCCATAGCGGACCGCCTCGACCGCGAACACACACATTCTCCTGAGGTACTAAGAGCTCTTGGTGAAATGGGGGTAATGGGGGTCGCTGTCCCCGTAGAATACGGGGGGGGAGGCATGGATTACGTGTCCTACGCAATGATCGTCTCGGAAATATCCCGAGGATGCGGGGGCACAGGGACCATAGTTGCCGCGCACAATTCGCTGTATTGCTATCCGCTCCTGAAGTTCGGCAACGAGGAACAAAAGCAGAAATTCCTCACTCCATGCGCATCCGGCGAATCAGTGGGATGCTATGCGCTGACAGAAGCCGACGCGGGAAGCGATCCGGCATCCATGAGAACCACTGCGCGGCTGGATGGCGACACGTGGGTAATCAACGGCGAAAAGAAATTCATCACCAGTGGAAATATTTCCGATTACTGCGTGTTCGCAGCGTCCACGGACAAATCCCAAGGTTACAAGGGAATAACCCAATTTGTCTGCGATGTCCGCGAGACCCCAGGATTCAAGGTCGGCAGGGTAGAAGAAAAACTCGGTATCAACGCATCAGGAACTGCGGAACTCATATTCGAAGACGCCAGGATCCCGAAGGAAAATATTCTCGGCGAACCAGGTAGTGGTCTGCGACAAATGCTGGAAACTCTGGACAGCGGACGCATAAGCATCGCTGCCCAAGCCCTTGGGATTGGAAGAGCGGTCCTGGAAGAGGCTGCAGCGTACTCCCGTGAACGGACGCAGTTCGGCAAACCCATAGCCGAATTCCAGGCGATCCAGTGGAAGCTCGCGGACATGGCCACGCAGCTCGACGCGGCGGAGCTCCTGATCTGGCGTGCTGCCTGGCTCGAGGATCACGGAATGCCCTTCGAAAAGGAAGCTGCCATGGCCAAGCTGTTCGCTTCAGACACAGCGATGAGCGCTGCCATCGAAGGCGTTCAAGTTCTGGGCGGTTACGGCTACTGCAAAGATTATCCGATGGAACGCCACATGCGCGATGCCAAAATCACACAGATATACGAAGGCACTAACGAAATACAAAGACTCGTAATCGCAAGGAACATCCTTGGGAAACGCAAGTAAATTCCAAAAATGAAGATCTCGTTGGCCCCAAAAGTGATCAAAGGAGATGTGCGCGCTACCGCCCAACTGATTCGACGAATAGACGACGGCGATAGGGACGTGTTCGACGACCTGGCCGTATTGTACAAGCATTCAGGTAGAGCTCACATCGTAGGTTTTACCGGCTCTCCCGGAGTTGGAAAATCCACTCTTGTGGATAGAGTGGTCACAAAATATCGCGAAGACGGCAAAACAGTGGGAATTCTCGCCATAGATCCCACCAGCCCGTTCACCGGAGGAGCGATACTCGGTGACCGCATCCGCATGCAAAAGCATTTCCTGGACGAAGGCGTTTTTATTCGATCTATGGCCACTCGCGGAAAGTTCGGCGGGCTGACTCGCTCAACAGCCGACGCAATGGTCGTGCTCGATGCAATGGGCAAAGACGTCATTGTGATAGAGACCGTGGGTGTAGGTCAGGACGAAGTTGACATCGCCAACAGCGCGCATACTACCGTGCTTGTCACCATACCGGGAATGGGCGACGATATTCAGGCCATAAAAGCCGGGCTAATGGAAATCGGCGACATCTTCGTGGTGAACAAGGCGGATCGTGAAGGCGCGGGCAAGACCATCCGGGAACTGAATTTCATGCTTCACATGTCTTCTGAACGATACGTCGCATCCGGTTGGGTTCCTCCGGTGATCGATACGATAGCGCCGACAAACCAGGGGATAGACGGCCTTTATGAGACGATAAATCGACACAGGGAACACCTCTTTCAATGCTGCCGGGATGAGCTCATCAAGAAGGAAGAGACCAGGGTCAGAAATCAGTTGATGGACCTGCTCAAAGAGGGACTCATGGAGACGGCTCTTCAGCGCATCGGCGGAATTGAGGGTTTGAACGGTTGCGTAAAAGAAATCGTGAACAGGGAGAAAGATCCTTACGGGGTCACTTTCGACCTGTTGAAGAAGCTCCTGGGAGGCTGAGCGGCTTGAATTGGATTAAGGCCCTTCAGAAAATCGACATCGATCAGGTCTGGCTCCTGCGGATCTTCACGGCAATCCCAATCGCCTTGATTTTGACCGCTGGTGCGGGTTTGCTGTGGGTTTATTTCTTCGCTCTGTCGCTTTTGCCTGAGGGCAGATCCTTTGTGGAAACACCCGGGATAGCAGCGGACGTGAGAGTAGTTCGCGATTCCAATGGAATACCAGGAATATTGGGGGAACGGGAAGAAGACTTAGCTTTCGTACTGGGTTATGTGATGGCCGAAGACCGACTGTGGCAGATGGATTATCTGCGCCGCGCCGGCCAAGGCCGATTGGCTGAGATTATGGGGTCTGATTACCTGGACCGGGATCACTTGGCCAGGATGGCCGCATCGGGCCGGAAGTCTCCGGGATATCCAGGGAATCTCGGCCAGAGAGAACGCGTCTGGATTGAAAAGTTCGTTCAGGGTATCAACAAATACATGAGCAGCCATGCAGGCAAATTGCCGGTAGAGTTTTCCCTTCTGGAGTATCGGCCCGCGACGTTCAGTCCTGATGACGTGTTTTCGGTGCTTCACGGACTCGCATGGGAAAGCTCAATTGCCGCCAGGATGGATCCTGTAATGTGCAAGGCGCTAGGGCGTTTGGGCAAAGATAGGGCTCTGGAACTCCTACCCGCCGACCCGGCAGCGCCTTCTCCGTTTTTGGCTTCGGAACTCCTGGGCTGGGAACCGAAAGGAATAATGTTTTCCAGCGCTTTCCAAAGAGGCTTTGCCACTATGCCTGTTCTTCAGGGCGGATGCGCATGGATTGCGGCAAACAACAAGACGCTCAGTGGAAAGCCTCTGGCAAGCTGCTTAGTGTATCAGACTCTTACCGCTCCTGGATTCTGGTACAGGGCCAGGCTGATGGCCGGAGATTTCCATATGTCAGGAGCATTCATTCCAGGAGTTCCCGCGGCAATAGCTGGAAGCAACAACAAGGTGAGCTGGGGCTGTGTGCCTGGGCCAGCAGACGACGCGGACCTCTTCATTGAGAAGCTCGATTCGGACGGAAAAAACTATTGGAGGGTAGACCGTTGGCGCAGGGTCGATGAGATCAAAGAAGCATATCGCGTTAAGAGAGGCTCTCCAGTCTCAAGGACAATACTTCTGACAGAAACAGGCCCGATCGTTTCCGAGGCGCATAACGACTCGGCCTTGTCATTGAAATGGACGGGGCGCGATGGAACCGGGCTGTTTCCTGCGTTATACGCCCTGAACCGCGCTCACGGGGAAAAAGACGTCAAGGCAGCGGCTAGACTGCTGGTAGCTCCGAGTATGAACGTGGCCTGGGCCGATGAACAAGGCAATTGTGGAATTCAGTGGGCCGGTCGCATTCCCGTTCGTCCGCCCGGTAGCGACGGGAAGTTCCCCATGCCCGCCTGGACGGGGGTTCACGACTGGGGAGGATTCTTCTCCTTTGAGGAACTGCCGTCGGTTACAAATCCCACGGACGGTTTTTCCGTGGCCGCAGGAGGCCGTCCAGGAGGCACCAATCATCCTGTGCTCGTCAGCTGTTATTGGGATGACGAGGGAAGGTCCGACCGGATTCGAGAGCTGCTGGCAAGCACTGTCGAACACACCAAGGATAGTTTTCAGTCGCTGCAGACTGACACCGTCTCACAGTTGGCCAGAGAGCTGTCGCCGATCATTCTGAACGCGATTGCAGCCAAAGGACGCAATCATCAAATTGAGGCCGATGCCGCCCGGATTCTGAGTTCATGGGATTTCCGGATGACTCGGGAGTCTGCGGCTGCAGCGATTTTCGGTCTCTTTTACCAGTCACTCGTCGAGGAGCTCCTGCTTCCTCAACTCGGGGAGGAGTTGTACGAGGGATTTACAGCGCATTCGCCTTTGACTGCGAGGCTGGTGAGAGAAATATTTGTGAACAAAAATCAGGCATGGCTCCGGCAAATCGATCCGGAGGACTTGCTCTGCAGGAGCTTTCAGAAAAGCGTTTCTCTTGGCAAAAGCCTGATGGCAGCCGATCCGAAGAAATGGCAATGGGGTGAAATTCACAAAACGGAGTTTAGGCATCCCCTGGCAGTGCGCTCGAGATTCCTGGAAGCCCTGTACGACGTAGGCCCTGTTTCGATGCCGGGTTCGAAAGACACGATAAACTATGCTGGCTGGTCGCAAGTGCATGCTTTCAAAGTTCAGGACGGGGTGTCGCTGAGGCAGATCTCTGACATGACGCAACCGCCGGAGCTTTTCTGCGTGAGCCCCATGGGTAGTTCAGCCCACTTTTTTTCCACTCATTATAAGGACCAGACGTCTGCATGGCTGATGGGACGCCCATTCCGCGAGCCTCTCCAAATTGCGGATATCCGCAAGAGCGGCTTCAATCCGGTAGTGTTCAAATCCAAGTCTACCGGAACAATCTCCATGAAAGAGACCAATTCCCAGGTGAACGAATAGCTTCATGCCACACTTGCCGCAGAAAATTCTCATAGCCACAAAGAACCTGGGAAAAGTTAACGAAATCAGAGACCTGATTCAAGACCTGCCCATAGAATTTCTTTCTCTCGCTGAATTTCCTGACGCTCCGGATGTGGTGGAAGACGGAGAAACATTCGAAGAAAACGCCCTGAAAAAGGCGCGAACATTGGCCTTGGCCACTGGACTCGTTACTCTGGCCGATGATTCGGGCCTCTGCGTTGAGGCGCTAAACGGCCGACCCGGCGTGCTGTCCGCAAGGTACAGCGGCGAGGGTTCGTCCGATGAGGAAAAGTGCCTCCGAATTCTCGAAGAAATGAGTGAAATACCCGATTCGGAGCGCTATGCAAGGTTCGTGTGCGTTTTGGCTCTGGCAGACCCTGGAGGTGAAGAATACGTTTTCAGAGGGGTCTGCGAAGGTCGAATCATCCGAGAATTAAAGGGAACAAAGGGCTTCGGGTACGATCCGATTTTCCTGTACGAGGAAGAGGGGCTAACGTTTGCTGAAATGGACAGACAATCAAAGAACCTGGTGAGTCATCGCGGACTGGCACTGCGAAAATTCGGAGTATTCCTGGAGCAGCGGGCCCGGCCTTGACATTTGCTAGCTCTTGCGATTTTTTGAAACCCAATATATAAAACTTCCTTTACGGGGTGTAGCGCAGCCTGGTTAGCGCGCGTGCCTTGGGAGCACGAGGCCGCCGGTTCGAATCCGGCCACCCCGACCACTCGTTTCATACGAACTTCCATGGCGGAAATCGCCACAACGAAAGATAAAAAACGTCTCGGTAGGACCGGCATCTTGCCGGTCGCCATCAAGTAGTTTGCATGGGAATTCGCATCAAAGAAGGAAAATCGGAAAAACCCTTATTGTAAGAAGTGTTTCCCCGAACCCCATCCCAAGAACTTCTAGCAATTTGCCTGAATCCTCATTGTTCCCACGGAAAAATGAGGATTCAGGCAAGTGTCAAAAGTTTTTTGGAAGGGTCTGGGGGATCTTTTTCACAAAAAAGTTCCCCAGATCTTACTGCTCTTGAAGCGCATTGTTATCAGTTCAGAGCGGAACGTCCTTCCGGCCCCTGACCGGGGCGCCTTTTGCAAGATTATTCAGAAATATATTGGTGAACAATATGAAATTCAGCAATGCCGGCTGTAGACTTCTGCGAATTGCGGCGATTCTTTTTGTGCTCTGCTCTCTCGCGAGCAGCCTTGCCTTTTCTGCCGAGACCCTAAAAATTTCCATTCTTCACATGAACGACCCCCATGGCCACTACGCGCCAGATGACGACAAATCAGGATCGGTCGGCGGATTTGCCAAGGCTCAGACAGTTCTAAAGGAACTTTCGTCACGCAATTCCACGGAAGGCAGAGAGACCCTGATTCTCATGGCAGGGGACCTGCTCACAGGGACCCCTTTTTCAATGGTTTTCAAAGGCAAAATGGGCGTGGATTTGATGAATAAAATGGGGTTCAACGCCATGACCGTGGGCAATCACGAATTCGACTACGGTCAGGACAATCTGCTCAACACCCTAAGACCTCTGATGCAATTCCCGATGCTGAGCGCAAACACAAAGACTTCCAGCGGATCAAATGTTTTCGAGTCTATGATTGAAAAAAAATACCCGAACACCAGCACCAGAGTTATCATCATAGGGCTCACCACCGAAGAAACGCCGATCACCACGCATCCGAATAATATCAAGGGATTGGTATTCGACGATCCGCTATCCACGGCAAAGGATCTGCTTAAGGACGCAAAGGATGAAGATCTTATAATAGCTCTCACTCATATCGGCATAGAGGACGACAAGAAGCTCGCGGAAGCCTGCCCCAGGATCGATGTTATCATAGGCGGTCACACCCACACGAAGATAGATCCTCCAATAAAAGTTGGGAACACTATCATCTGCCAGGCATCGGCGTACGCCAAGTACGTCGGAAAGCTGGACGTGGAAAGCGCTGACGGC
>JACRDE010000375.1 GCA_016212935.1 Desulfomonile tiedjei
CAGGAGAGATGTACTGAAGACAGCGGCGGTGTTGGGCCTCGGAGGAGTGGTTGGACTCCCCAATCTCGTCCGAGGAGCCAACCTGAGAGAAATTAAAGTCGGTTATCAGCTTGGAGCGCAACTCCACCAGTGGATGTACCCTCTTGGAAAAGAGAAGAAGCTCTATGAGGAGGCGGGATTTGCGATAAAGGGCCAGGAATACGCATCGGTCGGAATTATGGCGCAACACCTGGCAGTCAATGAAATGGATTTCGGTCTCATGGGGCTCACCGCGGTGATGCTGGCGAAAGCTCAAGGGTCCGACGTCGTCATCGTAGGAACCCAGAATCAAGGGGGATCGGCCCTGGTAGTGGCTCCGGAGATTAAGAAGTTCGAAGACCTGAAGAATCTGCCGGTAGGGCACACAGGAGTCGGAGCAGTACAACACGCGCTCCTGACCCAGATGACGACAAAATTCAATACACCCGTCAAAATGGTTACCGTAAAACCTACCGATATGGTAAGCTTCGCCAAGAACGGCGAAGTGAAGGCAGTTCAGGTTTACGAACCCTTTGCTGCAATGGTCAGCATGCAACTTCCCGGCTGGAAACGCCTGATACTGGACACTGACATATTGCCGGGCAACCAGTGCTGCGTCATTGCCACGTCCAAGAGCTTCGCAAAAAAGCACCCGGACGTCGTGGAACAATTCCTCATCGTGAATGTGAAGACGACCAAGGAGATTCGTTCCAACCCTGAGGAGAGCATAAAAATCATCGCAAAGGCCTCAGGGTACGAGGAAGCCATCACAGCGGATGCGTACAAGTTGAGGTCAGTCGTCAATAGTGGACACCAAATGGTTAGGCTGCTCTCTGTGGTTGGTAGAACCGATTCTCAAAGGCAGCTGGTGAGAGATAGTCGAGCTTCTTCTGGATTCTCTGCCGGTTGTAGAAAAGCTCTATGTATTCAGTGATCTCCCGGATGGCTTCCTCCCGTGTCCTGAAACGGCGCTGAAAGACAAGTTCAGTCTTGAGAGTTCCCCAGAAGCTTTCCCTTGGGGCGTTGTCATAGCAATTCCCCTTGCCGCTCATGGATGCCCTCATTCCGAACCGGTCAATCAGCCCACGGTACTCCTGGGCACAATACTGGCTTCCACGATCCGAGTGGTGGATCAGGCCGGGTGCCGGGCGTTTCGTTGCCACGGCATGGAACAGAGACTGGTTGATGAGGTTTTTCGTCATCCGGGGGCCCATGGCATAGCCGACTATTTTTCGGGTGTACACGTCCTTGTGTCCGGCAAGATAGAGCCAGCCTTCATCCGTCGGGATATACGTAATGTCAGTCAGCCAGACTTGGCTCGGTGCCGAAGCCTGGAATCTCTGTTCAATCAGGTTCTCGGCCACTGGCAGACCGTGACGGGAGTCCGTCGTCGCCTTAAATCGACGTTTCTGTTTACACTTCAGGCCAAGTTTCTTCCGAAGACGACGGATGCGATGGACCCCCACCGCTACCCCATGATCGGCCAGGTCACGTTGCAACCTTTCAGGACCGTAGGTCTGTCGCGTACGCCGATGCGCAGCCCGGATCTGAACTTCCAGTCGTGCATCCTCCTGCGACCTTCTCGAAGGTGGACGGCAGCGCCAAGCATGGTAGCCGCTTGCGGACACACCCAAAACACGACATAACAAAGAAATCGCAAACCAGAGCCGCATTCTATCAATCATCGCGTACCGTGCAGCGACTCTTTCGCAAAGTACGCGGCCGCTTTTTTTAGAATGTCCCGCTCCACCTTGACTATGGCCAACTCTCGCTTGACCTGTGCCAACTCTATTTCCAACTCGGTAAGCGGCCTATGGGACTTGCCGATCTCTCCAAGCTTCCCCTTCTTGGCTGCCCTTACCCAGTTCTCCAGGGTTGATTTCGGCAGAGAAAGTCGTGCAGACGCTTCTCCTGCCGAGAGCCCTCCCTCTGTCACCAGACGCACCGCCTCTTCCCGAAACTCCTTAGAATACCTTCCGTGTGGGATCCTTGCCCTTTCCATCGCGACACCTCCGTCTCATCTTTCAATCAAACATTGGTGTCCATCTTTTTCAACTTACCCCAAAGAATATGTGGGAGTCGCGGCATCTCATACTTCGATATTCGTTGATGCAGATGGCAACATCACCTCAGGCGAGACATGGATTGAGCCGTGGGAGACGGGGGTAATGCGCTGTAGGTGTGGACACGAACTTTTTGATGAGGACGGAGAAAGCGTTGAGTCTGGCGATTCGGAATGGCTGCTCAAATGGCTGAGGGAACAGCATCAAAAGCGATGTTGAGCCACAGAAATAACCGTTTTTATGAAAGGAGAATGGCTATGATGAGTTTAACGAGGACGGAAGAGGATTATGTCATAAGGTCCGCTTATTCAAATCTTGACGAATCTCAACGAGAATCCGCGAGAGTGGCTCTTCACCAGGTAATGTCTGAAGTAGACATACCGAGTCGGCACCGGCAGATTGACACGATGGCCCAGGGCCATCGTGTGGTGCAACTGGCGTGGCTAGCGATGGAATTCAATGCAATGACAAATCCAGACACGACCTCCCGTGGGGCTGAATGGGTGTGTTCCGCCTTAATTGACACGTTTCAGATCTGCCTCGACTTCGGGATCATCGGATCACAATTTATTGAGTTGTGGAACGAATCCGGCGAGGACGTGTACACGTTCTTGGGGCATATAGTAGCAAGGAAACAGGCGAAACGCGCCTTAGATACCGCCTGGGAGCAGGACATTTCAGGGGCAGTGAGCTGATGGGATATCTACGTGGACAAAAAACCAA
>JACRDE010000362.1 GCA_016212935.1 Desulfomonile tiedjei
TCTTACTGCGTGCTTGGTGAGGACGTGCTTATAACCGGGGCCGGCCCTATCGGCTGTATGGCTACGGCAATAGTCAGACTCGCGGGAGCCCGCTACGTTGTGGTAACGGACGTGAATCCATACCGTCTGGATTTGGCCAAGAAAATGGGCGCGACCCTCGCGCTCGACGTGCGTCACGACCGAATCGCCGAGGCTCAAAAGAAACTGGGAATGAAAGAAGGCTTTGACGTCGGGCTTGAGATGTCCGGGGGCCCGCAAGCATTTCAGGAGATGCTGGCGAACATGTGTCACGGAGGCAAAATAGCTGTCCTCGGGATACTGCCTCCTGGAACGGTGATAGACTGGAATCTGGTAGTTTTTGGCGGATTCCCGATAAAGGGCATTTACGGAAGGGAGATGTACGAAACCTGGTACATGATGACCTCAATGATCCAGACCGGTTTGGATATTTCCCCTCTGATTACCCATCACTTTCATTACACTGAATACGAAAAAGCGTTCGACGTGATGCGTTCAGGTCAGTCCGGTAAGGTCATACTCGACTGGGTGGAATGACATCACCTACCGCTCGGTGCTAGTTCTATTTCCGACGTTGCTTGGCCTTCCAGTTCTTGAAGCGGGCGGTTATGAGTGGAGCGAGTTTGTTGAAGTCTTCCAGAGTGTCTGCGACATGTTACAGTGAAGCAATGTCACCAGGGAAGGCGTCGACGCAATCGTCCAAGTATCGACCTAGATTCCCCAACCTGTCGTGATAATACGACTGAGCAAGAGCGTTGCCCTCAATCGGTTTGCAGATACGCCTCCTTTCCGTCGCTCATGAGTAACGCCACTGGAAAGCTGAGTAACGCGTCTCCGACAGGTAGGGCGTTGCCTGCTGACAGTACCTCGTTTGTGAGCGCATTCCGCCATTCAGAAGGTGATCGGTCAGGCATTATCACCTCAGTGTCCTGCCATACTTCTCTTCCTAGGGGAAACACGCCCTCTTGAACCAGGTGGCTTAGAAACCTCGGAGCAATGACCACGGCCCATTGCTGCTCATGCTTCCGCGCAAACGCGATGACATGGCCCCTGAATCTACCAGCCGTCTCGAGGGGAAGAAAAGCGCCTTCCCGGAAGGTCTCGCGATTTGTTTTTCTTGCTATGAGAGCCCGGTAAATGAGAAAGAGCTTGATCTTCCCATCCTCTATCGTGGAAAGGAGATCTTGGATCAATCGGCCAATATTTGAATCCTCCAGTTCTCGGATGCTGGAGAGCATTGCGCACCTTTTTTCAAAATCTACAGGCCTGCGATTGTCAGGATCCACTAAACTCAGATCCCAGAGCTCAGTCCCCTGATAGAAATCAGGCACACCCGGCGAGGTGATTTTGATCAACGTCTGAGATAGACTGTTGCATATGCCGTAATGTGAGATCTTCCGCTGGAACGGTAGGAACTGCTGCAAGAAAGGATTCTCGTTCGACGGCTCCAAGAGTGATTCCACGAAGGAGATGTACCCTTCTTCGTACTCTGCGTCCGGTTTTATCCATTCAGTGTGGACTTTTGCCTCTCTGACCGCCTTTGTGACATAGTCCTTGATTCTTTGACGGAATTCCGAGTACTCGGATTCGCGAAACGGAAAGGCCCCTACCAGCGTTTGATAAAGGAAGTATTCATCGTTCCTGTCGGGAACCTTCGCCCCTCTTACTCGCTTCTTTTTCCCCTTATTCATTCTGCTCCAGAGCTTGACTTCGTTTTCCCATTTCTCCGGTATTTCTGACAGAACGTTGATGCGTGCCCTGACGTCCTCCCCTCTCTTCGAATCATGGGTTGACGTGGCGTTCAGTGAATCCGGCCAAAGTCGCTGCCTTTTCTTGCTGAAACGATAGAACTCTTTGGCGGAGCAACCGAAACGGTCCGGCCTCCCGCCCACTTCATTGAGTGAAATCAATCTATTATATACATAAAGTGTAGTGTCTTCAAACCCCTTTGCCATTAACGGCCCTGTCATCTGTTGGAATCTCATGGTGACTCTGAGCCAGTCGGTCTTGCTCTCTTCCCCCAGGTAGGCAGGGAACTCCATTAGGAGAAATCGTTTGATAAACAGGAGTTCGTGCGACAATGCAGGATTGGCGTTTATCGCCCTGTCAACAGCAGTCTGGATGTAATTCCGGTCACTGTTGGCCCACCCCTCGCCATTGATGTAGGTCCTGTATACTGGGAACGCTGCCAGCAACTCGGTCAAGGCCCTTCGCAGCCCGTAGAGTGTCACGTCAGTGCCGTGTCGGTCACGACTGGATATGGTCTTCAGGAGTTGGGCAAGATTATTGACATCTCCAGCCATATGCTCAAAAATAATAAGCTTTTTCTTGTCTAGGACTATGTCGTTGAACTTAATCCTGGCGCCGGTAAACTCGGAGTAAATTCTTTTGAAGGCCTTTTGGTTTCTCCTCTCACAAAACAATCCACTGACATGATTCGCAAAGTCATAACCGGTTGTACCTTGGATCGGCCACCCATCACGCAAGTTCTCATTGGATTCCAGTATCTTTTCGATGACGATGTATCCTTCCGGGGCCCTGTCTCTGATCCGTTTGAGGTAAGTTGTCGGATCATGTAATCCATCAACGTGGTCGATCCTGATACCCGCGATCTTCCCCGTTTGGAGCAGATCAAACACCAGGCCGTGCGTATGATTGAGCACATCTTCTTCTTCCACTCTCAACGAGATGAGCTCATTAATTGTGAAAAACCTCCGATAATTTATCTCTTTGGTTGCGACCTTCCAGAAAGATAGCCGGAACAGTTGGTTGGACAAAAAGTTGTCGAGTAACGCGAAACTATCGGGATTACCTCTCTCTCCGTTAAACGTGCGAAGATTCGCTGCCACAAAGGTGCTTAAGTCGGAGTTGGCTGTATGCAGATCCCAGAGCATCCTTTTGATAAACTTTACCTGCGAGTAATAGTCCTCCGCCGACTCTTCCGAGGGCAGCGTCCTCAAGACATAGAGAACCCCAAGAAGCTTGATAAAATCCGGGTGATCTTCCCCGAGCTTCCTCTTCAGGGAGCCCAAACCGTGCGAGAAGAAAGTTGGATAGGAGTCAATTCTAACCGGGAAAGCCAGGTCGTGGTACCGAATGGTCAGCCCCTCCCGGCCATAATGAAGGGTTATCTCGCCATCTTCCAATGATTCACCGTAAAAGCGGCCGAGGAATGGGGCCAGAGCTTTTCCCTCGATGTCTGCGTAGGTGTTTTCCCAGGCAATGTCAAAGAAATGAAAATATTGTGAATTCCGGCCGCTCTCTAAAACATCCATCAGCATCTCGTTCTGGTAATGAAATGCCATGTGGTTAGGCACAATGTCCTGTATCCAGTCCATCCCCAGTTCATGCACGGCTTGTAGAAGCCGATCAAAATCATCCGCGGAGCCCAATTCCGGGTTGAGTTGATTGGGGTCCACTATGTCGTAACCATGTTGGCTGCCTTTTCTCGCTTTGAAAATGGGCGAGGCGTAAATGTGCGAGATGCCCAGGGCGGCCAGATAGGGCAACACTTTGCCTGCGTGATTAAAACCAAAGGAAGGATTGAATTGAAGCCTATAGGTGGCGATTGGGATGCGCATTGACTACTCCCGGCATCCGAGTACGCTGAGGGGGCGCCGAAACGATGGTCCTCACCCAGCTATGCGACCGTTATCCATAGGTTCTCCGCGAGTCTTCGGATGTTCTCAACCCACTGCCGAGCCCGCTCGTCACCTTCGTCTAGCATTCGTTGGTATGCTGGGTAGACATTCTGCATTATCTTATAACAAATGTCCTGGACCGATCGAAGGTTAACCTCGAATGGCATCGTATCAACCAACATCACGCCTGTCTGCAGGTCCCGGAAAAGCTCCCCGTTTTCAGGGTCATTGAGTAGGCGATCAGCCACTTGTTCGATACTCTTCCTCAGAGCGAATTCCAAAGAAGTGACTTCCAGAGTGGCTCCAGCCAGTCGCGTCTCTTCTAGAAGGGCATCGATGGATTGAAAATCAAGCGGGGCTTTTTGCAAAGCTTGACGGATTCTCTCATTTAAGACGAATTCCGCCGCAGCGCGCAGCGGTCTGGGAATGGGAATTCCCGACCCTTGGAGAAAACGTATTAGCACGGCATGGTGCTCGTAGATTTGGCCGTACGCAGATTTGGCCTCCGCTATCGTGGGTTCCAGAATAAGATCCGTGACCTTTCGTTGGGCATCGCGAAACAGTGATGTGAGCGAGTACGTAGACACGCCGAAGTGTCTGTCCATAAGTCGAATACTTTCTGGGAAGTCTGCTCTGGAAAAGGCTTCGGAAAGCTCCGCTGCAAAAGACCCACAATTCTCTTCACCTTCGCAATCCGTGATACCACAATTCAGGTTATGGTCGCCCATGTACAAAACGCCAAACGACATCTTACGGGATTCGAGTGTGACCCTCGACGTGAATCTTGCACGGCCTACAGTGAGCTTGGCCCTTCCTGCCTGGGAAACCTGGTAGTCTTCCTGAACGACATCATAGGAGAACACCGAGCTTATCTGTGGGTATTCGTCAAACACTGAGCTTATGGCATAGTGGGCCGCCACTTTCGTCAAATCCAGGATAGCCGGTTTTACCCATTTCTCGTAAATATGGCGACCGTCCACGTGTTCCGTGATGTTGCTGCGAGCCGACTGAACCCGTTCAAGAAATTGCGACTCGATGCTGCCCCCAAAGAGTTCCTGTGCCAGCTGGACGGCTCTTCCGGCATACTGCAGCACCTGCACGGTCTCGATACCCGAAAGCTCGTCAAAGAACCACCCGCAACTTGTGTACATGAGCATGGTGTGGCGCTGTAACTCCATGAGCTTTAGCAGTCGTATCTTGTCGGCCTCGCAAAAATTTCGTGCGGCGTGCTGACTGAGGAATCTTTCAATGGATTCGGCTGATCCTGCCAACACGACATCGATATAATCGTTTCGAGCGGCCCACGGTCTGTTCACCAAACTTGCCGCCGCTATCTGAAACGCGGGCGCAAGTGTGTCTCGGAGCCAATCCAGAGCATCCCTGAGTGGGCCTCGCCACGCCTGGTTCCAAGCCGGGTCTGCGCCGGCATTGCAGCCGCAATCCATTCTCCAACGCTCTATTCCGTGAAAACAGCTCCAGGAGGTATTCTCAAAGATTTCCACTTCATGGGTGGGTGGATGCATCTCGAGATATTCCCCATAGTTGGTAAGACGTGCAAGGTTGTGGGATTCGATGTAATCAAGTGCGTAGGCCAGGGCCATGTCGCCATTTCGATGATGGTGGCCATAACTCTCTCCGTCGGTCGCCACATGGACGATCTGGGGCCAATCCCGATCCTCGCTGAACGCACCAACCACTCTGTTGGCGAATGATTCCCCATCGTTAAGGAGACCCTCAAAAGCCACAGCGCGTGATATGGGCCCGTCGTAGAAGAAAAGACTCATGGACCGTCCGGAGGGTAACGTGAGTCTGTAAGCCATGGTGGGGTCGATCTTTCCGCCGCTCACATCTTGCCACTCGCCGGCATCAATAGGACGAAAGCGACGGCCTTGAGAGGGCGCGAGAATTGTAAATTGAATCCCATTCTCGGCTACGATCTCCAAGGTTTCGATATCCACAGCGGTTTCCGGAAGCCACATTCCCTCCGGCTTGTGCCCGAATCGAAGTTCAAAGTCCCTGATTCCCCAAATCACTTGGGTCCGTTTGTCTCTGCGGTTCGCAAGGGGTAGGATCATATGGTTGTAAGCTTGAGCGAGAGCAGAGCCATGCCCGGAGAAATTTTGTTGGCTCTATCGGTCAGCCTCTAGAATTGCCGCATACGAGTCTGGAGCGTTCTTTTCCATCCAGGCCAAAAGCGTAGGCCCAAAGTTGAAGCTGATCCTTGAGTAATTGTTCACCAACCGAATAATACGGCCCGCGGGGTCCAATATGCGTGATGTGGCGTTGGGGGCATAGCACTCTGCCGTAATCCTCTCGTTCCAGTCATGATAGGGATAGGCAGAATCCTGAAGCTCAACTGCCTCAAGCCATGGGTTCTCTCGGGGCGGCTGATAGAAATGGCCGTGAACACATACATATCGGTCCATGGGGTCAAATCTCCTCCAGTCGCACCAACAGTAACACTGATTGGGGATTGAGGGTAAGTGAGAAGTTCCCTGCTGAATCAAGAATCTCTGGAACAGCGCTCCCAGGTCCGTGCCATCGGATCTCCGTTGAATCGATGCGTTTAAGCCAACGCCCTTCCTTCAGGGGCACGGTGACGCAAGCCTCTGTCTCACCGAAGTGAAGAACCAGAGCAACCTCCCAGTTCCGAGTCCAACGGCGAACCATTATCACCTTCTGTGGCTCCCAGCCGACCACCTCCATCTCACCGGTGCCTGTTTCATTCAAGGCTGACAATTCCTTGCGCAGTGTTATAAGTGTTCGGTAAAACTCATGCATGGTGGCATGAAACCCCTCGCGACGCAGCTCGTGGTTTAACTTGGCGCTCTGGTACGTGGACTCGTCCTGAGGATCCGGAGGCTCACCTGACCACCGAAAAGCCTTGAACTCCTCGGAACGCCCTTGCCGGACCGATCCAATGAGATTCGGGTCCGAATGGCTCGTGAAATAAGGAAACGGCGCCGTCTCTCCAAACTCTTCTCCCATGAACACAAGAGGTAGGAACGGTGACAAGAACACTGCGCCCGCCGCCAGTTTCAGTGCTTCCATGGTTACCGAATGTGTCAGGCGATCACCCATAGAGCGGTTGCCCACCTGGTCGTGATTCTGGGAAAAGACAACAAACCGATGAGCAGAGATGCCGGCCGAAGAATTCCCGTGTCTGCGCTGGCGGAATCGGGAGTATTCCCCGGAGAATACGAACCCTTCACGAAACGCTTTCACCATCTGACTGACTTTGCCGAAATCTTCGTAATACCCGGTGCGTTCATTTGTGAGCAGCGTGTGAAGAGCGTGGTGAAAGTCGTCGTTCCATTGGGCGTCGAGGCCATAGCCCCCGAGATCTCGTGAGCGAACCAGACGGGAATCATTGAGATCGCTCTCGGGAATTACGTATATGCGTCTATCCAGCTTCTCTGCTTGCACGTGCACAGCGAAGGCCAGATCCTCCAAGAAATGGCGGGCGGAGAAATCATAAATACTGTGGACTGCGTCAATTCGCAGGGCATCTATATGGAACTCGTTCACCCAATAGAGAGCATTTTCGATGAAGAAACGCCGGACCCCATCGCTGTGGGGTCCATCGAAATTGATTGCGGGTCCCCATGGGGTCTTGTACCTGTCCGTGAAATATGGCCCGAAATCCCATAGGTAATTGCCCTCGGGGCCAAGGTGGTTGTAAACCACATCCAGTACCACAGCTATCCCATTCGCATGACACGCGTTGACGAGTCTCTTTAGGGCTTCCGGGCCTCCATAGGAGTTTTGGACTGCATACGGGTACACGCCGTCATAGCCCCAGTTTCGTTTACCGGGAAACTGGGCCACGGGCATTAGTTCGATGGCGGTGATCCCGAGGTCCTCGAAATAATCGAGATGAGGAATAATGGCATCGAAAGTGCCTTCCTGGGTGAAAGTACCGACGTGAAGCTCGTATAAAATGTAATGGGACAGAGGAAGTCCCTTCCAGGAACCATCTTCCCACGCAAACCTAGTGTCGGTGACCTCTGAAGGCCCATGGATCCCGCTGGGTTGAAACCGGGAAGCAGGATCGGGGCGCTCTGTAAGTCCGTCCAAGCGGTACAAATAAAGATCACCAGGCCCCGTATCCATCAACACACTGCTGTGATACCCAGCCCGGTCTCTGGACAGGGCCGTGATTCGATCATGAGGCCCGATAACATGCACTTCCACAAGCTCTGCCGAGGGGGCCCACACGCACAACCTGCATCGGCGTTCCCCCAGGTAAGTCGCTCCCAATGTCATGCAGTCAGAACCTGTTGCAAGCCCCATCGATTGAAGTTTTCCATCACCAGTTTCTTGATCGCTCTGCATCAGTTAGTATCTTCTCAGCTTACATTGCTCACGATTCCAGGCCTCAATCATTCCTTTCAAGGAGATTTCACCTTTCTAAAGGGGGCCGGGATGATTTTTGATTCGGAAAGAGCTCTTGGCACACAATAACCGATTTGAAAGCAAATTTGTCTCACAGCATAGCCTCGAACTTCTCTCTGCTGGTCTTCAGATAGCTCTTGTCCCTGGAGAATACTTCAAAAGTTACCGTGCTGTCGTACCCGATCTCCTGGATTGCCTTGGCTATCTTGACGAAATCAACCGTTCCGGCTCCAAGAGGCAAGTGGTTGTCCTCTTTTCCGAAGTTGTCGCTTGCATGAACGTGCGCCAGACGGTCGGGGAATTTCGTTATGAACTCCAAAACCCGTTTCCCGCCCTTGCCTCCGATATTTGCGTGTCCCACGTCCAGAGTGAACTTAAGGTTAGGAAATCTCTGGAAAATTCTTTCGAATTCATCGGGCTCACAGAGAGAATTCGTCCTGGGAAACATGTTCTCCAGGCAAAGCGTCAGCCCGAGCCGATGCGCTCTCTGCACTATGACATTCAGGCTCTCCATGGCGTATTCCCTGGCTCTATCAAATACGAACAGGCCGAGACCGGTCACATACCCGGGATGTAGCACGACCTTGAGAGGATTCAGCTCAGCGGCCATGTCCAGAGATTCGAGCATTTCCTTAACGGACGCGGCCCTGATGCTCTCGGTGAGATCGGCAAGTCCCAGGAATGTGGGCAAATGGCAGATCACCGGCATCCGGTGACGTTCCAGCGACATAAGTAAGTCGTCTTTTTGCGCACGAATCGTGGAATGATGCGCGTGGGGAGGATCCATAGTCAGTTCGAGATAATCGAACCCCAGAGCGGCAATGCTCTCAAGTTCCTGAAGAACCGGCCTTACAGGGAAATTCATGGCTCCGTATTGCACCCTTTCACCTCCCTCAGACGAATGATACCGATGTGCTTTCAAATGAATAGCATGGTCACGGCGACCCAATAATGAGTGCAAGCACCGCCGGGGAATCCGGCAGTGGCAAACTAACACGACGTTCTCGTCGTTCCAGGGCGAACTGATATCATACCATTTCGCTTTCAAATATGTAA
>JACRDE010000370.1 GCA_016212935.1 Desulfomonile tiedjei
CCTTGATCAAACCGGCCCTGAAAGCATCCCCTGCGCCGGTCGGGTCAGAGACTCGGGAGGCTTGGGCGGCGGTAATGGAAACCTCACCCGATTTGTCGGAAATAACAGCGCCTTTTTCTGCAAGCGTCGTGATAATTGTCCCGGTTCTTTCCAGCAAATCGGATTTCCCCATGCCTGTTGAGCGCACGATCATTTCCAGCTCATAGTCATTGGAGATAAGAAGCTTTGAGCCGGTGATCATGTCCACGATTCGATCAGCAGTCAAAGCCGGAATTGACTGACCCGGATCGAAGATATACGGAACTCCCTTTTCTTTGCAGCAGGCGGAGTAAAAGAACATGTCTTCGAGATTGCCGGGTGCGACTATTGCCAGTGTATCCGCAGAATCCACACCGTCTATCGTGTATCCGCACTGATGCTTCATGGCGCCGGGGTTGAACCCGGTAATTTGATTGTCCGCTTTGTCGGTCGTAATGTACGCTCCAGCAGTGAACTCTTCGGACACGAGACTGATCCCGTCGAGAGACAGATCCAGCGACTGTAACCATTTCCTGTAACCGTCGAAATCCTTGCCCGCAGTGGCCAAGATAATTGGCTTTTCGCCGAGCATCGCCAGGTTGTAGGCAATATTTCCTGCGGTTCCCCCGAATTGTTCCTTCAGGCCGTTTACCATGAAGCAAACATTCAAGATGTGAATCTTGTCAGGAAGGATATAGTCTGAAAACTTTTCCGGAAAATCCATTATCCTGTCGTAGGCGAGAGACCCCGATACCAGTATCCGCATTTCACCACTCCCTTTCACGAAACAACAGCGGCCAAGGCTAAGAAAAGCATAGGCAAAGGCCGTCTCTGTGTCAAGTCCAAGACCAACGCTTGCAGAACTGATTTTTTCTGTTACCCATCATTTGCAGGCAATTGCAATTACGAGCGCATGTAATGCGATAAAACTCGCTCCTGTGCTTACAAAATCAAAGCAAGAGAGTTCGCTCATCGAATGCTCCTTGCTCCGGAAGGACCGTCTTTCAACAGAACCTAGGTGCGAACCGCTGAATATCTATGGACGAATCGAGCGTCGGAGAGCCGTAAGCTCATCCGTTTGTCCTTGACACGGTGCGCCGGATAGCTTAACGTGTTTGCAAAAATGGAATTGTGAAGCTGGTGAAGTTGAATTAAGATATATTGTTGCTATCGGTACTCTCGAATCCGAAAATCGCAACCAACCCTTCAATTTTTTGAGCAAGCTCAACGAGGGTATTAGTCAGGAATGATACAGCTGCATGATAGTGCATATTCCGGATCGCTATTAGTAACCGCTCTCGATGATCCGTACCCGTTTCTTTTTTTGTTCTGAACGTCCTTTTTATCGGGATCACCGGTGAAAGGGTCGAGCCTCGGGTGAGGAATTTGTCGGCATGCTAACACTCAATTCCAGAAATGATGGCCTGACGACAACTAAGATAATTATATATCCGCGGAGAATTTCTCGGACTGCAGGAAGAATTGTATCGTTTTCAGGCGGCTGGCGAGACCGAATACAAATTACGCGCGAACTTCGTAATGACCAAACACTTGGAACTAAATCACTTCGTGGGACTAGCAGGACCAATTGAGAAGTCTTGGTGCACAGCTGCGAAATTGCCCCAAAGAGGTCTAGAGATGAACGTCAAGTCTTTGAAGGTATTGTTGGTGGAAGACAACCCCGTGGACGCGGAATTCCTTCAGGAAGAGCTAGCCCAGAATAACAGTCATTTCAAGATCTATCATGTCGATACCCTGGGTCAGGCGGTCAAGGCGCTGCCAGGGCGAGAGTTCGACGTGATGCTTCTGGATTTGGGGCTCCCTGACAGTCGAGGGATAGACACGTTCCTGAGGGCCCATAGTGCTGCGCCGAATGTCCCTATTGTCGTGCTGTCGGGCCTGGACGACGAATTCTTGGGAATTGAGGCAGTCGGGCAAGGCGCCCAGGATTACCTGGTCAAAGGAAAGACCGACAGTTCCATACTTTCCAGATCTCTGAATCACGCTGTTCAGCGGCAACAGCTGCTGACCGATCGGCGACAGGCAGAAAAGGCCCTCAGGCGGAGCGAAGAGAGATTCCGGGCTGTTTTCGAGGCTGCACTCGACTGCATCTACATTAAAGACAGATCTCTGCGGTACACCCACGTGAATCCGGCCATGGAAAGGTTGTTCGAGGTGCCTACGTCCAGATTCATTGGCAGGACGGATGAGGAAATCCTCGGAGTAGAGGTTTCCTCTTACAGCAAGGAGGTGGAGACTCGAGTTCTCCAAGGTGAGTTCATAGAAGACGAACACACAAGGAGGATCGCAGGCGTGCCGTTGACCTTCATTGAGGTCCGTGTGCCGATTAGAGACAGCGCCAATAACATAATTGGCCTGGCCGGAATCGCTAGAGACGTTACGGAGCGCTCGAAAAGGGATTTTCGTGTTTCGGAACAACAGGAAGATTACCCGTCCCCGATAATGCAGAAGACTTTGGCCAGAATCAGGGTGGCTGCCGACCGCGAAGCGACGATTTTGCTTCTCGGAGAAAGTGGAAGCGGAAAAGACTATCTGGCGCGCTACGTTCACGAGCATTCCAGACGGGTTAACGGTCCATTCTTTGCCATTAACTGTGCGGCGGTGGCGCCGGAACTTGCCGAATCCGAACTCTTCGGACACGAGCGCGGCGCGTTCACTGGGGCACACGGGAGGAAACGTGGGCTCCTGGAATTAGCTGAAGGTGGTACTCTCCTTCTCAACGAGATTGGCGAGCTTTCTCTGCCCCTTCAGGCCAAGCTATTGACCTTCCTGGATACGCGGCAATTTACACGGGTGGGAGGAGAAAAGAACATCTCCGTCAACGCAAGGTTGATCGCTGCCACAAACAGGGATTTGGAAGCAGAGGTTGAAGAGGGACGTTTCAGAAGAGACCTGTTCTACCGCTTGAACGTGATTTCCGTGGTGGTGCCCGCACTGAGAGAGCGAAAGGAAGACATCCCCTCAATCGTCAGGGAGATTGCTGCCCAACTGCGCCATGAGCTTCAGTTGTCTGCCGAGCCCCACATAGATTCCTCGGTTATGGCCTCTCTCGTCAGTTATAACTGGCCCGGTAACGTGAGAGAATTGCGCAACGTTCTTGAAAGAGCCTTGATGCTGTCAAACAGCACAGTCATAGAGACGAGCCACCTCGGGATGGACAATTCAGCCAGGAGAGACTGGTCAATCAATGTGACTTTTCCGGAGGATCGGTCCCTGAACGACGTGACCAGGGAAGTGAAGAGCTCTCTAGTCAATGAGGCTCTTCGGCGCTCGCGTGGGAGCCGGCAGGGAGCGGCTCGGCTGTTGGGAATTTCCCGCTACTCTCTCAAGCACTACATGAATTCGCTGGACCTCGGCTGGGGCGATGATTGACACACTGGGGAAGGCTGATTCGGCAATTTGCTTTCGGATCGCGCTCTTGATACAATACAAAGCGCAGACTCCACTCGGGGGGGCCATGCGGACTTCGGCAACTGACCTTTACATGGAAAGATGAACATCATCGCACGTTTTTTCCCCGAGCCAGAAATACATCTGGACAATTTCCGGTTTCGTGCCTATTGCCAAGAGACTCTGTTTCTGTGGAATATAGCCCCTCAGGAATAGGTTCACGAGGTAACCGGACTGCACGAGATTTTACGTAACTTCCCCGAGGTCAGCAAATCATGGAAATGCACCGCTTGAGGGTATTCTGCAGAGTCGTGGAACTGAAAAGCTTCACCAAAGCGGGCGAAAGTCTGAGACTATCCCAGCCTACGGTAAGCGA
>JACRDE010000364.1 GCA_016212935.1 Desulfomonile tiedjei
GCAGGGTTTTCCGATTGGAATGACAAAGTCCACCCAGTCACCGGGAATATCGACTCGTGGAAGTTTTTCCACGACCTCTTCCACCTGAGCCACCACTATACCCTGTTTGAAATGGGTCGCCTCAACGATGGCTGGGGTATCCTCGGTGTTCGGGCCGGTGAAAAGGTTGCCATGCCTGTCCGCGCGAGCCCCTACAACCAGCGACACTTGAGGCGTAAGATCCAGGAAATATCGGGAAAAAAGCTCAAGGTAAGTGTGGATCTCCCCGATCTTCATCTTCGATTCGTCGACGAGACGCTTCACCTGAACTGCTTGCGGCCCGGAAAATGAAAAATCGACCTTCGCTGCAATGCCGCGGCTGAATATCTCACAATGCGAAGGCAAGGCTATCACTGATTGAACTATGTGCAGCCCGTTGACCTTCGATGTATCCACTTTGCACAGACAATCAGCAAGAAATTGAGCCTGCTTTTGATTGTTGCCTTCCAGAGCCACCCGGTCCCCAGGGTGGATGATGGTCTCCAGAAGGGCCACTGCTCGGGATTGATCGACAATTTTGCTGTTGCCACCTTCGGTCAGGAGCTTCGCTCCGGCCATTCGCGTTTCGTATTCTCTTCTGCGGCTTTCCCAGTCTTGTCGTGAGTGTATGACCTTTATTTCCATGATCTCCTCCGGGTGTTCGATCTCCGATTTAGGGTAAACCCAACACGGTAAACATGAACCAGCAAACGATTGCCCCAACCGGTGACATTGCCAAGCCCCAAATGAGCAAGTTTCTGAATAGTTTTTTCTTGTCCTGATCTTCCGCTGCGTTGGCTATGAAGATGGCACCCAAAGTCGACAAGGGACTCACGTCGGTTATGTGGCCGCAAAGCACGATACTGGAAATCAGTCCCAATAGATCAGTTCCGCCGATTTTGGCCAAAAGATCCGGGGCCATTGGGACAAATGCCGGTAGAATTATTCCGATAGTGCTGGCGTAAGCAGAGATTAATGCAGCCCAAAACCCTACGACCAATGTGGCCGTATAAGGCGTGGACTGTTTGGCCATGATGGAGGCAAACAGATCCATACCACCGATTTTACTCATGAGTTGGATCAGGACCGTCACGCCGGTTACCATCAGGATGGCTCCCCAGGGCATGGCCTTGAATGCCTTTTCCTCGTCAGCCGCTCCCAAGAGAACCAAGACCGTCCCTACGAGAAACCCTCCTAAGCCTATGTCGAGCTTGAAGAAAAAAACCCCAATTGTCAGAACCGCTATTCCAAGCAAGGTAAGGTACTGTTGATAACTGAAAGGCTCTACATCAAACTTCACGGTAGCCGAGGCTTCTCCTGCAGCATTTTTTTTCCACAACTTCAAACCGCCAAAGAGAAGATAGGCCCCTATCCCAATGGCAAAAAAGAATACAAGACTGTTCATCCACAAAGTGAACCCAAAGTCAGTAATGTTCATGGGCTGCAGAAGCCCGTTCACGATCACTCCGGCAACAGCTATGGGAGACATGTTGCCTGCTTGGGTACCGTTGGCCACCATTACAGCCATCAAAAAAGCGGGTATTTTTGTCTCCGAGGCCAACAGCATGGTTGGCGCTGCCAGCAAAGCACAAATGGTTATGGCCCCAGGTCCTAGAGACGATAATGCGAAAGCAAGGAGGAACAAGACAATCGGGAGCAGCGCAACATTGCCACGGACTCCTTTTACTGCGAACTTCGTCAACTTTTCAAGCGTGCCGTTGATGTTTGCAATGGCGAATAAGTATGTGATCCCGGCCAACATGATGAACACGTTCACAGGATATCCGGATATTATGGTCTTGATATTGACGCCGCCAATGTAATGACCGACAACCAGCGCGATAGCCAGGCTAAGTGGCCCAACGTTAACGTTTCTGACAATTGCGATGACCACTGCAATCGCCAGAGCAGCCAAAGAGATCTCCGCCAAGTAATTTCCCATGGTTACGCCATCCTCCTTGTAGTCAAGACTTGATACATGTAATCTGCAAATCACTTTTCCGGTACTACCCTGCGCCTCTTCAGAGAGGCCCCGTCACGCGCCAATCCTGATTCGGAAGTTGAGCGTTCCTCGTTACCTCCTTTCCTGTCTCGGTAGGTATTGATCCAGTCTGCGTTTACCGGTCTTGTGGACCGGGCCCAAGAAATATTCCCGCTCGGATGCACCAATGATTAGCGAATGGTTGACTCTGCCAACCTTCTATTTACACATAAGAAATGTGCGGAATAATCTCTCTGATTTGTGAGCCGCTTATTATTGAAGGAATGCCGTGAATATGGTGATGCTATAAGTGAACACGAACAAACATGGTTGTGCGTCCACGTCGGACGCGTGCGGACTATGGTGGAAGGATTGTAGGAATGAGGTTGAGTGGATTTGTCTCTTGAGTAGATATTGCAGGATTTCGCCATGTCCTTCACCCACTATCCCGTGTGCGAGAGCGTTTCGGGCGGGATGAGGCCAACGTCTCCGGGTCCGCGCTCTCAAGGACCTCGCACTGCCTCATTAGGTGCTCTTTCATGAGCCTCTCAGCAGCTTCTGGATCCTTTTTCTTGAACGCGTCCTGAAGGTCGCGGTGCTCCTGCATAGATGAATCGAGTCGATTGGGTTCGTATATCTGTCTGTATCTGTAGAGCAGTATCTTCTGCCTGAGTCCGTTTATGACTTCGCTCAGAATCTTATTTCCTGCTAACTCTTGAACCAGAGTATGATAGCTGTGATTAACAGCCATGTACTTCTCGTGATTTTTGTCCTGAAAGTGCTTTTCAAGCTTCTGGAAAAGTTGCTCAAGCTTCTTGAGGCTTTTCTCGTTCATCTTCTTTGCGCATTCACGCGCACAGGTCCCTTCCAAGATACTCATCACCTGAAACATTTCTCTGACATCTCTCATGGCTGGTTGAGCCACGATTGCTCCCTTGTTCGGAATCAATTCGATGAGTCCCTCGGAACAGAGGAGCCGCAAAGCTTCCCTGAGAGGCGTCCTGCTGACCCCCATGGCATGACACAAAGGTTTTTCGACTATCCTGTCCCCTTTTCTCAGGACGCCCTTTCGGATCATTTCCCGAATTCTCTTGGCTATTTCTTGGGAGAGTGATTCGACATGGATTGCAGTCATTTACAGCCACACATCGGCGAGATGGTATATTGTATACTATCTACAACATGTTTGATGTCAAGAAGAAAACTGTAGTGAGCTCAGTGTAAATTGATCGGATCGGAAGGTAATAGGCATGGAATAGGCTTGGAAAGCGGACTAGGGACGCAGGAGTCTCCCTCGTTTGGATGCGAACTCCTGAGAAAATTGCTTGTGCTGGACCGCCAAGGTGCCCGTCGTTATTGACAATGGATTTGGAGTTTGCTGCAGTATATTCCGTTCCGAATGGGCTCATACCGCCGTCCATTCAAACAGGTGACGCGGACCGGTCGAAAACCGCACTCCATTTCCAATGCCCCCTGAACCAGCGATTCACGCCTGCGCGGGAATGACAAACCGGAAGCATTCGGGTCTCCCTCAATGGAAAAACTGATTGAGGTCACATGATACGATTTTCAACTCCAACGTAGTATAAGACACTAATTACTTTCGGTTGGATCAATGCAAGGCGAGGCAGCGGAGGAACGCATGGAAAAAGAGACCGCATCCCGAGACAATGAATCAGGCGTGGTCATTTGTCGGCCACCTGCCATAGCATCCGATGACAGGATTTTCTTAGCATGGCAGCGCAGTCACATGGCCAACGAACGAACGTTTCTGGCGTGGTCCAGAACCAGTGTTTCACTTCTGGCTTTCGGCTTCGTCATCGAGCGATTCGACTTATTCCTGAAATATATGTTGAGGGCCGGAGACGTACCAGTCCATTTGCCTGGGTCCGGTGAGATCATATACCTGAGTTTGTTCTCTTTCTTCCTCGCTGGTTTTTCCACGCTTGTTTCAGGCATTCGATTCCTGCGCACGAGGAGGCATATAAACCGCGGGGAGGCTGTATTTTCAGTGGTCCCAGACGATCTTGTGGTGCTTTCGGTTGTTTTCATCATAATCATGGCAATAATGCTGTCGATTCCCAGGCTTTTTTCAATGATGTGACGAATGCCAAACATATGAACCCTTGACAATCGGCTTTGAATTCGCTATGGTGGCCGAAATCATAAAATCAGGAGACAGCTGCCATGCCGAGATTACTGGGATTGGGATTTTTTTTGGCTTTGTGTTTTACTGCTCTTGTTTTCGGTCAAGCATTCGCAGGCGATCAGGGTGACAAGAAACGCAATATATCACCCGCTGAAGGACTTGCCAAAGCTTTCAAGGCCGCTGACAGGTTGGCTGCTGTTGACAAAGGGTCAAGCAAGGTTTCCGGGCTAACTTCTTCCACCAAGAAGTCAAAAGCATCATCCAAATTCACCGGCAAGAAGAGCTCCGCAAAGAAATTCACCTCCAATAAGGGAAAAACGTCAAAGAAAAGCTCTCTTCACAAGAGCAAGTACGCTAAGAAACATTCAACCCTAAAAAACCGCTCGAACAAGAAACAGTCTACCCAAAAGTCCAGGACGGCAAGGCGTGCGGCATAGAGAGACGGCGTTAGTGATTGCGGTGCTCGGAAGATCTAACGAGTAGTGTCTGCAGTTCCAGGAAACCGAGCTTCCAGGCCATTTGAACCACTATCGAGAACTAGCCGTAATGAAGCCGTGGTACGCACGCTACCATTGACCGGCTGCTTCCAAGGCCGGAATTTGACTACAATGCACTAGAATCGGGGGGCCGTCCGCACGATAAGGGTTTCCACGTTTCGTCCGCGGGGAACCGGAATTCTGGTCGAATCGAGCGAAACCCGCCTTCCGGGAATCTCAAGAATCGGCCTTGTATGCGCAAAGATCACCGCACATAGAACACGTTTCGTGGTCTTCCTTGCATGTGCGACCTCGGATTTCCCTTGCGAGGTCCGGGTCGACGGCCAGAGAGATCTGCTCCGCCCAGTTTCGTTCTTTCCTGGCCCGACTCATTTTTTCGTCCCATTCCCAAGCCCCCGGGCGTCTCCTCACCAGATCTGCAGCGTGACCGGCCACCCTCGCCGCAAGAACTCCCATACGAACGTCCGCAACATCCGGCAATCCCAGATGTTCCGATGGAGTCACGTAGCACAGGAAATCGGCTCCGTTGGCCGCAGCTATTGCTCCTCCGATGGCCGAGGTAATGTGATCCAGCCCCGGAGCTACATCCGTCACCAGTGGTCCGAGCACGTAGAAAGGCGCGAAGTCACACAGTTGCTTCTGGAGAAGCATCTGGGCGGGAATCTGATCCAGCGGCACGTGCCCTGGTCCTTCGATTATCGCCTGTACGCCTCTTTCTCGGGCTCGACGGAACAGATTGCCCAAAGTTACCAGTTCTTCAACCTGCGCGGCATCCAGGGAGTCAGCTATTGCCCCGGGGCGCAAGCCGTCGCCCAAGCTGATCACCATTCCGTAGTGCCGGCAAATGTCCAAAACCTCGTCGTAGCGCTCGTAAAGGGGGTTTTCTTTTTTGTTGGCCCTCATCCACTTTGCCAGAAAACTTCCCCCGCGGCTGACTATACCGCACACCCTGGGTTTTCTTGCCAGGTTTTCCAGCACTCCCAAGGTGACTCCGCAATGAACAGTGACAAAGCTTATCCCGTCTTCTCCATGGAGGCGGATTGCGTCGAGCATTTCCTCGGGTTCCATCCGGTCTGCGCCCCCACTCGAGCGAACCGACTTCACAATAGCTTCGTAGATTGGAACTGATCCCACAGGAACCGGCGATTCAGTTATGATCTTCTTTCGCACTGATCTAAGGTCCCCGCCGGTGGACAGATCCATGACGGCGTCTGCGCCGGCCTTTACGGCAGCGGCAAGTTTTCTCAGTTCAAAATCTTCGTCGTGCAGGTCCCCTGAAGTGCCTATATTGGCGTTGACCTTGACACGCAGGTTTTGTCCTACAGCCACTGCCCTTCCGGAGGGAGGGGCTTTGAAAACAGTAACTCGACCTCGTTGAAAATCAGAGCGGAGAGTTTCAGCGTCGACGCATTCTTCGCGTGCGATTTGGTTGATCAATTCATTCAACTTAGACACCCCGAAATGTATTTTTGAGTTGAGCACTGAAACCGGTTTTCAAGCGGGCCCTGGAATTGTCCTTGGAACCTACTCCGACGGGGTCACTGGATGGCCGGTCTTGGAACCACTTTCAGGTTCTTTCAGCTTTTAACAGTATAGAAACAATACAGGGCCTTGTCCATCCAGTTCGCATGGAATCAGCGACCGATTCGAACGCCCTTATAATGCCGGAACAATGTTGCGGAATGCTCCTGGGTCAGGGCTTCCATTTCTGCATAACTTTGTATTCGCCGTTTCTTATGCCGATTATGGAGATGGGCTTGATCGGCACGTGACTCGGACGCGCATAAGAAATCCCTCCCGTCACTCCATGGAAAGATCGGGTGGCGTAAATGGCTCGCAGCAACGGACCGGCCTCCGTGGTGCCCGCCCGTTTTATCGCGTCCGCCAGGAGATTCATTGCGTCGAACCCCAATGCGGCGAATGCGTTCTCTGGCTCGGTATCGTATTTTTTCTTGTACGCTTCCACGAATTCCGAGACTTCTTTACGAGTCTGGCCACGATATGAATGAGTCGAGAAATAGACACCGTCGGCCATATCCTTAGAGGGGACAGCTGAGACGATGTCAGAGTCGAACCCATCACCGCTGAGTATAGGTATGCGTATTCCCGCGGACCTCAATTGAGCCACTATCGCCGCCGCTTCTCCTGGAACCGCCGACACAAATACAGCGTCCGGTTGAGGAGATAGAGCTTTCAGACGGGTTATGTGACCTGAGAAATCCTTGTCGCCAGCCTTGAAGAAGTCCTCAGAGGCGATTTTTCCGCCCTGCCTGATGAAACGCTTTTTGAAATAGGTCGACAGCGTCCTGGTGAAGTCCATTGAGACATCAGTCCACACGACTGCCCGACTGGTTTTTAATTCATCAAAGGCAAAATGGGCAATCGCGTTGGCCTGATCGTCGTCTCCAAAAGCTACCATTATCAGTTCCGGGCCCAATTCCTTGGGGAGATCCGGGTCCGTAGC
>JACRDE010000365.1 GCA_016212935.1 Desulfomonile tiedjei
ATCCCCATTGCTTTGCGACCCATTTGTTTGATGCTTTCAACAGCTTGCGCCATAGTCTCCGGGGTGGACATAGGATAGGGAATAGTGGCCATATCTTCGCAGATATCTGCAATTACTATGTCCGCCCCTTCCTCGGCCAACAGCTTGGCTGCGGCAAAACCGTTTCCTCTGGCTCCACCTGTGACCACGGCCACTTTGCCCAGAAGTTTCATATGTCGCTCCTTTCCGGCCCCTTTTGGATGGTCCCGCAAGATAGCCGGTGTCACTATTTGGAAAATTTCTTCATAAGTTCCTGCAAATTCCGCATATCTTCCAGCGCTACGTTTACCCCGTACTCTGCGACTTGGAAGTCCAATTCATGCTGCAGTGAAGAGAGGAGCATAAGTGCGTCCAGGTAATAGACCAGTGTCGCATCGACTTTGAAATCTTTCTCGTGCGCCACCATTATGCTGTCCACGTCCAACGCTCTTAATTTCACCGAGTACTCGCTGAGATCGATTCTAAATCGCAGCAGGTCGTCCATCAAAGCCACGGCCTGTTGGGCCACATCAACCACTGATTCGTGCATAGGGTGCACCATAGAATGCCTCTATTCCTCGTCACGGTTGCCGTGAGCTGACAAGACTTCTTGCCCCTTCACTGAGACGATGAATCTCGTGATCGGGAAGGTTCCTTGTCTTTCCAGCTTGTTACGTTCCAGCAGGCCCATTCGAACCAGCGTGAGTATTCTCTCCTTCACACCGGATGACGAAATTCCAAGATCTTGGCCTATGGTGTGACAATGAAACTCACCGGGCTTTCTGTGATGGCAGGAACCCGAACAGTCCGTGCCACCTTTCTTCCGGATAGTTTTCATTACGCACAGGAGGTCGTCACTCAGCGTTTCCGGTAAATTCGGTGTCATCTTTCGCCATCAGGTCATTCTGACCACAAAAGTTTTAACTTTGTGAATGAGCCCGTCCAGCTCCGCCCCGAGCTTATCCAGGTTTTCCATAGCCTTGGCCTCGTCACATCCTGTCACGCTCGATTTCAACAGGTCGGCCAATTGCCTACAGGCCAGCGCAGTCTCGCCGGCTTTCACTGTTTTCATGTAAGCGCGACTCAGCAGAGGTTCTATTTCTTGTCCTTTGCTCGAAAGCGTCGCCTTGATTTTTTCAGCTGCATCTTTGGACAAGGTTGCGCACTGTCCATTTATTTCTCCGAACACAACCAGGGTTTCCCTGATAAATGCGGGTCCTTTTCCCGTTACATCAGGTTTTTGTTGATCAGCCATATCCTGCTCCTTCTTGCTTCGTAATATGTCACTCGCGGACGTGGTTTCGGCTTCACATTGCGCTTACTCGTGATCGCGAATCCGCGTGTGGTCGGCTAATGCCGTTTCGTCTTGTGATGGTCTCTGCCCTCCTCCCAAGTGCGTTCCTTCACAACTACCTTTGGTTTGGGCTGAAGTCTCTTGAGAACCTCATCGGCTATCTTGCGCATCGCTTGTGAGGTCAGGGAATCAGGGTGCTTGAAGACAATCGGCACACCTTCATCCGCAGAATCCGAATACTGCCCATCCAGCGGTATTCCTCCCAGGAACGGGATCTTGAAGGTCTCTGCCAGTTTTTGTCCCTTTTCTTTACCGAAAAAGAACTCCTGACGCCCGCAGCCGGGGCAGCAGTAGGAGTTCATGTTCTCGATTAGGCCTATGATTGGGGTGTTGAGTTCCTTGGCCGCGTTTATGGCCTTGCTGCACACTATGGTGGAGATCTCCTGAGGAGTGGTCACGACGATAAGACCGTCCAGGGACGGTATTGATTTCATTATGGTGATGGGTTCATCGCCTGTCCCTGGTGGAAGGTCTACCAGCAGGAAATCGAGTTCGTGCCATTTGATTGAGCTCAAGAATTGCCTGAGCACACGAGCCTTGTACTGGCCGCGCCACATTATGGGCGTCATGTCGGTGGGCCAAATGAGAGCTACGGACATTACCTTCAATCCATGATCGGTAGTGACCGGGTCGATTCCGTGGCTACCGTGAAGCATGTCTCTCATCTTGGTCTTGATGCCTACCATTTTCGGCACACTAGGGCCGTGAACGTCTGCATCGAATATTCCGACCTGCATGTCCTTCTGTCTCAGGGCGGAAGCCAGGTTGACCACCACACTGGTCTTTCCCACGCCGCCTTTTCCGCTGATTATGGCCAGTTTGTAATTGATGTGGGCCATGGCCTCGTCAATGGGCCCATGTAATTTGTGCATGTGTGCCATATTGTGCTCAGTATGCATCAACGGTTCCTCCCTGTTTGCGGGAAAGTGCGTGCGCTGTGAGGAGATGCCTCACGTATTGGAAAGAAATTCGCAATCCCGACTTCCCAAATTCATTTGTTCCGCGTATTGAATCCAACTTTCAGGATCAATACCTGATATTGCCTTGATTTTGTCTTCACCCTTGTGCAGTACTCCGAACTGTTCGGCCACTGAACCCGGCACTCCAGGACCGCTGGAGATAATCTGATATGTCGCCCAGTCCACTGCGACAGGATCTTCTGAGGCCAATATGCCCAGATCGGGAACAAACGGGATGTCGGAAAATGGATGGTCGTCTGTCTGGGGCGTCACCGAACTCAGAAAATTAATGAAAAATGCGGATCCCCTGAGGTTGTCCGTTGCAGTGCAAGCCGCCTCAACAACGCTTTCTTGATAAACAGGAATGCCTTCGGGCTTTATGCTCATGGCAGAATTCGGGCATGAAAGGAAACAGCCCAGGCAGTTATTACAGATTTCAGGGTCATAGGATATGTTGGGATAACCGTTAGAGAGAGCACCGGTGGGGCAGAAGGAAAGGCAGACTCCACAGTTGTCGCACCGGCTCGGATCGAACGCAACCTCGAGGCAGGAATGAACCCTGAGTTTTCCTGAACCTGTAAGCATGCCCACACCCAGATTGTAAACCGCCCCGGTCAGTCCCATGAGAGGGTGTGCTGTCACGTGCGAAATAACGACAACGTTTCCCGTGTCTGTGAGGAGGCTTCCAAGCTCGACACCTCCTAGACGACGACCCTCTGCCGGGTAAAACTTTCCCTCTTCGTGCGTGTACCCGCCGGCAAGCATCAGTTGGCTGTCAAAGGTCTCGCCGCTGCTGTAGCCAAGCAGGAGAGCCGTATTTATCCAGTCGAAGCCGGAGAAGCGAGACCCTTTGAACAGGCTGCCACTGTCCGTTACAACCGGCCTGGCACCGAGGTCCCTCGTCTTTTCAAAAAGAGAGGTGACTACTACAGGCGGGAGATAATGGGAATAGCCCATTTCACTTAAGTTTATTTTTAGGGCAAGGCTTTCTTCAGGCACGACCAGTCTGGCCAACTCCTCAAGACTCAGTAGCCCGGAGATTTTTGAGATGATGCTCTGATGTATACCCGCCGAACGGCCCTTGATCCAATAAACCTTGGCCATGATCACCTTCTGTCAGATTCGCTTGCTGGTTTCTTAGAAAAAGGCGGGGCGGATGCCAAACCGCCCCGATGACATATAGATTGTGCCCAAAGCTCTGTCCGAATCAAAACTCCCCCCCAGCCCTTTAAAGAAAAGGGGGTATCAAAGGCCGGATGGGTTCCCCCCCTTATTCAAGGAGGGATTCTTCACATTTCCTGCCTCGTGAATTCCGGACATTTATGTTGGCAACGGCTATATGGCACTTACCACCCGATTCATCACTAAGCCGTAGGGTCAAAGCCCTTCCATTTCCCTATCCATGTATTGACATCGGCGTGCCGACCAAAGGGAAATTCTCTGCCCAGGTGATGATTCTTGAACACCTGACGCATCGGATGAACCGTCATAGGTATTTTCCTAATCTGCCATTTTGCGATGTTTTCAGGATTGAGTTCCGGTTCGTAGGTTATCAGCTCATAGTTCATTGTCCCCATGCCGATCTTCTCGCCCGCTTTGAGCTGAATCCTGGGTGTAAACGCGTTAACCGCCTTGAGTTTGTCCTCACCGGGTTTTAGTCCGAGTTCCTCGGATCTACCGCCTGGATAGATCGGGGCCTTATCCAGCAAGTCGCAGACTGCAGCATCAATGGCCACGGGGTCCATGGAGGCGAAAACACCGACGTCTGTTGCCACAGGCAGACCAGCCCATGGGAAACAGTCGCATTCAGGCGCTATGTCAACCGCATAGGCCATGTAGCCTATCTTCCCCGGCTTGAATGTCTTG
>JACRDE010000367.1 GCA_016212935.1 Desulfomonile tiedjei
ATGACGCAAGCGAGAGCCAGCGAGATGCCTCCCACATACCACATGAACTTGAAGTCTTCCGGGCAGGTAAGCTTCGAAGGCTCAGACCCGACTACAAGTCCGAGGATATGCGTCATTATTCCTGCACCAAGCACTGTAAAAAGATTCACTGCGGTCATGGCCCTGGCAATCATAGCTGGTGGTATCAATTCCTTCATGTGAGCATACATGATCTGCCCTGGACCGGAAGCGCAGCCTAAACCGAAAAAAGTCCCAACCACCAGCCAGTGGGGGACGGACTGCGTCCACCAGATTATGGAAAACGCAAGTACCGAAAAGATCGACAACGATGCCAAGAGAACCTGCTTGCGGGAGCGCAACACAGTGTCACTCAAATACCCGCTCACTGGCAATGAAACCATGTATCCAAGCCCGAGGCAAAAAAGCACATTGCTCGCTGCAATCTCGTCCATCCCCAGGCCGTAAATCAGGAACGGAGTTGCCCACAAACCCTGCAGCGCAGCAATGTAACCGTATCGAACAAAACTGCTGAGACTTATCGCCCAGTAGCTGTACATGCCGAATAGTCCTGCCAGCCCACCTGGAAAAGCTTCCGATTTCAGAGCAAACGAAGCCCTGCCAGGCGGTTTGTCTCTCGCAACCCAGATGAATGCCAGAACAACTATTGAGTTCACGACCGCAAAAACCAAAAAGCTCGCGCGCCATCCTATCCAGAGGTTCATCAGAGCAAGCGGAGTTGCCCCCACCAGCGTTCCCAGAACTCCCACTGCAACGACAAGCCCGCTGAGAAATCCGAAACGGTCGACGGGAAACCACGCGGCGAATAAAGCCAACACAATCATGAGGTTTCCGCTCACGCCTATTCCCAGCAAGACCCGGGCAAAGATAAGATGATTCGGAGTCTCGCCGAGAGCGAAGAGCAGCACCCCGCTAATCCCCGAGACGCTCAAAATGGCGAGGGTCAGCCTGACGCCCAGACGATCCAGAGCGATCCCGATAGGAATCTGACTCGCGGCGAACGCGTAGAAGAAGACAGCCGAAAGATCGCTAAGTTGAGTGCTTGAAAAGCCAAGATCGCGGACAAGGGACGGGCTTATGACCGCAGTGGATACCCTGTAGAACATGGACAGCATAAAATTTATGCTGCCGATCACAAATATGGCCCATCGTCTCCAACTTCCAGGAGCGGGATCTTCTACAACATTCATAAATTATTCCATCCCGTAAAAGTTGGGAAAGCATGGCATGCCATTGCAGAGTCACGCTGTTCCGCCGCAGGACAGCGCAGCCGGACTATCGATTGTCCCATTAAATTCGAGGAGTTCCAGGTGGGCCACCACAGAGGACACGCAGTACAGTGCATCCATCCCGCTCATAGAAGAAAATAGCTCTGAGGCAATTGAAAACGGTATTCTGCTCTTGCCGTTCCCGGACCGTTCGAGAATGCTGAGTATCTTGTCGCTCCTGGTTTTATGGCGATCACGTATCCTGCGGATACGCCTCCGATGGTCGGAAAAGGCTGCGCCGTGGCCCGGCAAAACTTTCCGCACGGGCAGTCCAGCGATCATGTCGAGCGAAGCTTGATGTTCAACAAGGCTTCTAATGTCCGACATGGGATCCACAATGACTTCTTCCAGTATGCAATCTCCTGAAAAAAGGATTCCTTTTTCCTCACTGTGGAGACAAATAGAGCCAGGGCTGTGTCCCGGCGTATGGATTGAATGCAGCTCAAAATCGTCAAAACCGAAGACTTCTCCGCCGTACAAAGGCTTGAAACCTGACACCGGCTTGATCAGACTGCTGAACATTTCCAAAAGGCGGCTAACCACTTCCTTGACAGAAGGATCAGGTACTCCGGCCTCGGACAAAAAACTGTGGAAGGCCTCCATCCGGGTTTTCAGATCATCAGGATCATTGGAAAGTTTTGCCTGATCCGAAGCATGGACCAGAAAATCCGCTCCGCTAATCTCTTGAATTTTGCCGGCAAGACCCGAATGGTCCATGTGACCGTGAGTCGCTATTATTCTTCGCACGCTGGAAATATCCCCGCCTGCATCGCCAATCCCCTTGGCCAGGACTTCAAACGAGTCGGGAAGGTTCAGCCCTGTGTCGATCAACGTGGGCAATGAATCCTCTATGTAATAGCAATTCACCCATTTCACCGGGTAGGGAATCGCAACTTGTATTCTATGGATATTTGTCATGGGTCTTTACATGTCTAATTTGGACGCAGGAAGCCCCACGTTCCCGGAACGAGGGAACCGAGCTACCGTAGAGACGATCAATCAGCCTTCTTTCTTCTTAAGTTTGATGCCCTTGACTGCCGTGAGTTTAGCGCCTCTCATTCGCGTTCCGGTGATCTTCGCCCCGGTGAAGTCCGTGTTGTCAATGAAGGCCCAGGAAAAATCGGCCCCTGACAGGTTTGCGTTCACGGCCGACACGTTGGACATGGTCACCCCTGAAAGATTTGCAGTGGAGAGGTTGCAGCCAGAGATGTTGGCTCCATTAAAGCCGGTGTTTTGGAGATCCGCGGCGGAAAAATTGACGGAAACGGCTACCACCTGGGAGAGGTCTCCATCCTTAAAAGAAGCTTTGGACATGTTCGCGGAAGTCAAGTCTGCTCCAAGAAACTTTACCTTGAAAAAAATTTTCTCCTCAAA
>JACRDE010000371.1 GCA_016212935.1 Desulfomonile tiedjei
CATGGACGGTCTAGATACAAAAGTACTGTTGATAGATGATGAAGAAGCCTTCGTGTCGGCTCTGGAAAAGCGACTCACTACAAGAAACGTCAAGGTACTGACTGCGCACACCGGCGAGCAAGGTCTCGAGCAGTTGAGCACCGAGCCGGATGTCGACGTGGTTCTTCTCGATGTGAAAATGCCGGGGATGGACGGAATAGCAACCCTTAGAGAGATCAAGAAGAGTCATCCTATAGTGGAAGTGATCATGTTGACGGGCCATGCAACGGTTGAATCCGCAATTGACGGTATGAGACTCGGTGCTCACGACTATTTGATGAAGCCCTGCGATGTGGAAGAGTTGATGGCAAAGATCAAAGACGCGAAACTAAAGAAGCAGGCGCATCAGGAGAGAATCCTGGATGCCGCAGGAAAAGAATTGCTTCACAGACGAGGGTTGTAAGCGCAAAAGGGCCGTACTGTGGGTAGGATCAAGTTGTGGGGCAGGCTTGCGAGGTTGTCTCAGAATTGAAAATCCAGGCAAGATCGCACTACGGTGTTACCTTCCCGGCAATGAATTGCCGGGCTACTATGCAGCGTCCCTTAGGGACGCCAGCCATACAAGCCCCGCAGGGGCGACACATAGTAGCCCGGTGCTTCAGCGCCGGGTACCCTCTGAATAGGGACGCAGGTCTCAACTCGGGTCACCGAATCGCGGAAGAGGTGAACGATGGATAAAATCGCCGACCTCAACGAAAATTACTACAAAGCGCTGACCAGACGCATTGTCTTGATTATCGTAGTCGTATCGATAATACCGTTGGTTCTGATTTCAGGGACTATTCGCTATTTTTTCCAGGTTTCTTATCAAGAAAAGGTCTCGGATCACCTCACGGTATTGATAAAAAAGCATCGACAAAACATCGACACTTTCCTTAACGAGAAGCTTGCCGATATTCGAGCTCTGGCAGAGTCTTACACTCTGGACCAACTCACAGACGAGGCGTTCCTAAAAGATCGATTGAGGATTCTTCAAGATTCGTACGGCCGATCCTTTGCCGATCTGGGTGTGGTGAACGAACAAGGCATTCAGATCGCGTATGCCGGGCCTTTCAAGTTGAAGGAAGCTGATTATTCACATGCTCAGTGGTTCAAGAAAGCAATGCAGGGCGACACGTACATAAGTGACGTTTTCCCCGGCCTGCGAGGACTGCCTCATTTCATCGTTACAGCGACACAGGAACACAAAGGTAAGAAATGGATTCTGAGGGCTACCGTAGATTTTGACTCTTTCAACTCTCTTGTGGAAAATTTACGTATAGGATCTACCGGGTTTGCGTTTATACTGAACAGTAAGGGCGAGTTTCAGACCAAGCCTCACGCGGAAATCATACCATCCGCCGAGCCCTATGCCACTTTCCTGGGGTCAACCGAAAAAACCGGAGATGATGTATTCGTCGTCGAGCAGCCCAAGGACTCCGGGGACAGTATGCTGTACGTGATGTCACGTCTCAAGAACGGAGACTGGATACTGGCGTTCCAGCAGAGTGCGCAAGATGCCTATTCCGCTTTGTATACGGCCAGATTGATAGCTATGGTCATATTCTTGGTTGGAGTGCTCGGCATAGTGGTGGTTGCCATCGTTCTTTCCAAAAGGGTAGTGACACGTATCATCAGAGCGGACAAAGAAAAGGAAATGCTCAACGAGCGAGTCATAGAGGCAGGAAAACTGGCATCCTTGGGCGAATTGGCGGCAGGCATCGCTCACGAGATCAATAACCCGGTCGCTGTGATGGTGGAGGAAGCCGGGTGGATACAAGATCTTCTGGAAGAAGAGGACCTAAAACAGTGCCAGAACCTCGATGAATTCAAGCAATCTCTCAAACAGATAAGAATTCAGGGCGTCCGTTGTAAAGAAATCACGCACAAGCTCCTGAGTTTCGCTCGTAAAACGGACCCTCGGCCCACGGATGTCCAGGTCAACGATCTCATAGAAGAAGTGGTTGCACTCTGTCAGCAGAGGGCACGCTACGCCACTGTAAAAATAATCATGAACCTCGATCCCGAGCTTCCACAGGTGCACGTTTCTCCAACGGAAATGCAACAGGTCCTGATGAACCTGATCAACAACAGCATGGATGCCATTGATGGGAGAGGAGGCACGGTGCAGGTCAACACAGCGCAAAGAGACAACCACGTTGTAATTGAGGTGACGGATGACGGTCCGGGTATTCCTGAACCCTATCTTCAGCGAATTTTTGACCCTTTCTTCACCACCAAGCCGGTAGGAAAAGGGACAGGTTTGGGTTTGTCAATATGCTACGGAATAGTCACCAAAATGGGCGGTAAGATAAGTGTCAACAGCGCTGTGGAAGTAGGCACGACTTTTCGTATTCATATTCCGCTGCGGAACTAGAATTCGCAGGCCTAGAGCGTGAGCATCACGACTTAGCGAGGGAAAATTGAGGCACAGCAGCGCCGGGACAACTTCCTGACGAACATCCGATGAGGGCGGACTATGAGCGCAAATGAGACGGAAAAGAGTGATCGCATCAAGCTATTGCTGGTTGACGATGAGGTGGCATACGTAAACATTCTTGCGAAGCGTCTTACCAAAAGGAATTTTGATGTAACGGCATCGTTCAGCGGGATTCAGGGAATTCAGGCCGTCCGAAAGGAAGATTTTGACGTGGCAGTGCTGGACCTGAAGATGGAGGACGCAGATGGAATCGAGGTCCTTAAATTATTCAAGAAAATGGCTCCTAATATGGAAGTCATCATGCTGACCGGTCATGGTTCGGAACAAGCGGCCCGGGAAGGAGTGCAATTTGGGGCTTACGATTATCTGACCAAACCGTGCGAACTGGATGACCTTGTTCAGAAGATCAAGGATGCCGCGAGGCAGTCAAAGTCGAAACCGTGAACCATCCGAGTAAGTAGAGCGTAAACACGGTGGGGAAGGAGGCCGCCGCCAGCCTGTGCCAGTGGGATCCAGCTCCCTGGAGTTGTTGACCTGAGCCGCCCGCCCTGATGCGGAGCACTTGCCGTCATTTCGGCGCAAGCTGGAATCTGAACCTTTGAATATTCCGGACCCCGGGTGTCGCCGGGCTGAAGGCGTTGGCTGTCGGGATCTCAGCTGATTCAACATTTCTGGCCTGAGCTGCAGACTCGGACCCATCAACCACTTTTTCCCATCATACGAATGGTTTGATTCACTGGAGGACTAAATGACAAAAACTGCCATGTCCGCAAATGAGGCATTGAAGATGCTCAGGGACGGAAACGTCAGGTTTGTTGAAGGCCGCTCGGAGAGCCCGCATCGGGACCATGACAGGAGAATCCTAACCAGCACGGAGGGGCAAAGTCCGTTTGCAGCAGTACTGGCCTGCTCGGACTCACGGGTTCCTATTGCAGCCATCTTCGATCGAGGAGTAGGCGACATATTTACGATCCGCGTGGCGGGCAATGTTGTGGGAGAAGTTGGAACAGGCTCCATAGAGTACGCTGTCCAGTATCTGGGAATAAGGCTTCTTGTGGTATTGGGGCATTCGTCGTGCGGGGCGATTCAGGCTGCGCTGAGTGAGGGAAATCACTCACCTTCCATCAGCAAACTTATCGAGAAAATCGCCCCCGCGGTTCGCAAGACTGTGGAAGGCAATGCAGGCCTGACAGGTGTAGAATTGTCCGATGAGGTGGCACGCAATAATGTCTGGCACCAAGTTGAGGGCTTGTTCAACAATAACGAAATTGTGAGAGCCGCAGTCGAATGCGGCCGGCTGATCCTCATGGCAGCCTTTTACAACCTCGGTACGGGGCAAGTCGAATGGATGGGGTCACATCCGCCAGGTGGGGCCCTAATAAACCGCGGTTTACAGAGCGAATCCATGGAGCAGACAACCACTGGTGCATGATTTTTGCGAAATGGTCCAGAGTGCACCAAGTTTCTTTTGGCGACGATTAATAGCTTACAGGCATTGCCGTAATTATTGTCCGTTTTGCAGGATGACGTTCCGTCATTCCTGCGGAAGCAGAAATCCGGCTTTTCAAAAACTCCATTCGTCGTGCCTGGAATTAGGCCTTCCGGAGAAACAAAAAGCCAGCCTTTCAAGCGAATTAACCCTTTTCATCTCCCTATTTTTCAGATCCAACTCTGAATCTTCTTGTCTAGGATCAGGCCATAGACTATTCTAACCGTGCAATCACTAACACTGATGTGCGTTCCATCGAGTCAGTTTGAGATACGGGAAGTCAGTTATTCATGCGAATGCTGGAATCCAGCCTAATTGGATTTCACACACGTAGGTAAGGCGTAATTGCGCCTGCCTGGGATGATGGCACCGTAGAGCTGCCTACCCGTTACAAGCTCTGGTGATTCCCGTCTCAGCGGAGATCACGGGGCTAAGGCATTCTGCAAACTTGGTGCAGTTCCCCGACCCTCTTGCGTCACTCGTTTGAGCGCAACTTGTTAGACAGCGTATGGTAAGAAAATCATCAAGGCGCTTACTTGAGGTGAAACAGGAAGTTGCCTTCGGCCAGCTTGTGACCGCTAGGTACAGCGCCATGTGGGTGTTCCCGCTGAAAGCAGTGCGGGAGTTGCCTGATTTCGCATGACCTGGAGGCTGCGCAACAGA
>JACRDE010000372.1 GCA_016212935.1 Desulfomonile tiedjei
AGGAGAGGGACCGCGTGGAAACAAAACTCTACAAGCCACTGGAAGTAGCCCGATTATTGGGCATATCCAAAGATCTTCTCCTCACATACGAGCGGGACGGAAGAATTCCGGAATCCGGGCGGGATGAGAACGGCAATAGAATCTATTCCCTTGAGGATATAGAGATAATCCGTGATCTGTTCGGTCTCCGCCCGACTTTGTCCAACGCTCCGGTCGCTCTGGCCGTGTTCAACATGAAAGGCGGGGTAGGAAAGAGCACTCTGTCATCGAATCTGGCGTGGAAACTCGCTGAAGCCGGATACCGCACTCTCGCTCTGGACGCTGATCCACAAGGCCACATGACCACATCTTTGGGTGAGGAACCCTCGAACTTCAAAGTCACTCTGATGCAGATCCTCATTCCGGACTCCAACAAAGAGACGGCAAGTGTTCCAGAAGCGACGAACCAAATCGCCCCAAACCTTCATCTTGTTCCTGCGAATCTCTCCATGTGCTCCATGAATCTCTTCCTTTTCCAACAGCCTGAGAGGGAATACAGATTCAGGCGAGCCCTGGACGCCATTCGCGGCCTAGGTTTGTATGATGTTGTGGTGATCGACTCTCCGCCTTCGTACGATCTGACCAGCCTGAACATCTTGCTCGCATGCGACATTCTGCTTGCGCCAGTTAAGCTGGACGGTAATTCTTTTTACGGGCTCCAATATCTTTTCGACTCCATCCGCGACCTAGCCAGGACTTACAGGCACACCATTCCGAGAATCGTAATAGTGCCCAACAACTACAACAGCAGCTACTCGGTTAGTCGGCAAATTCTAGAAGGTTTGACTGAAAACTACGGTCCGTATATAACACGAACCGTGATTCGTCAGGACGTGAACTTCGATAAGGCGAACGCCCTGCGACGACCGATCTTCATGCTGGCCCCGTCCTGCAAAGGGAGCAGGGACCTGGAAAATCTGACGAACGAACTGATGGAAATACTCAAAGGCAGAAAGGAACGATCTTAGCCTTGAAAGCCAGAGACAAGACAAAGCCGGATTACAAGAAATTCATAAAAAAGCCTGCCCCGCTAACCTTCAGCCCTCCGTCGGAGGACCGAGGAGTTCTTTCTGGGAGTGCGGCTCGAAAGATTGTCTCTCCCTCTGTGGGGGAAGCAGACATACCGTGGGCCGAGATAATACTCGACAAAGAACCGGGTCCGAGGAGAATGGCTGAACATGTGTCCGCCGATCAATATGAAATGTCCATTTCGGATCAACCCCCTCCCCTGGCGCTATTCGGCATTGCAATGTTGGGTTTGGTAGTTTTATTGTATTTCTCTGCTTGAGCCGGCTCCACGCGTTCCGCCCAGGATGACGAGGATTCACCCACAGTCACCATGCGTGCTAACGTAATCTTCACTTCCTCGGGCAACGGGGCTCCAAGACGTGTCATTGCGAGCGTAGCGAATTAATCTCAGACCATCAACTATTGAGATTGCCTCGAGCCTTCGACCTTCGCAATGACAACCGACACCCGTCGGTCGCCCAGAGTAACTGAAAGGATGCCTGCTAAACCCGGATCGCTGCTTGACACGCGGCCTGGTTCCTGATAATAGTGCAAGTTCTTGGTGCTTATTTTCAGCTATTCACCCGGATGACAGTTTCGGAACCCCCAAACTTGATTTGGAAAAAGAAATCACGCCTCCGACCCCATTGGGGCGCCCAGCTCGTCCGGCATTTTTCCGCTCGTACAGGAAGTCAAGTAATGTTGTTTTGCGCGATAACCACATACAAAGGAGGGATGGGCTGTGAAGGTCCTTGTTTCGGATAATCTATCCGAGTTGGGTGTTCAGATTTTTCAGGAGTCCGAAGGAATCGAAGTGGACGTAAAAGTCGGTCTCAGCCCTGAAGAACTCAAGCAGATCATCGGCGAATATCACGGATTGGCCGTAAGAGGCGCCACAAAAGTGACCGCGGATGTTATCGCCGTTGCGAGCAACCTTAAGGTTATCGGAAGGGCAGGTACGGGCCTGGACAACGTGGACATTCCCGCTGCTTCCAAAAGAGGTATCGTGGTGATGAATACGCCTGGCGGCAATACTGTAACCACGGCGGAACACACTATCTCGATGATGATGGCACTTGCCAGGAATATTCCTCAGGCGTGCGCCTCGATGAAACAGGCCAAATGGGAGAAGAAGAAATACTCCGGCACTGAGATTTTCAATAAGACTCTCGGAGTGGTAGGCCTCGGCAAAATAGGCTCTGTTGTCGCGAATCGCGCCGTGGGATTCGGAATGAAAGTCATGGCGTACGATCCGTTCCTCTCCGAAGATCAGGCCAAGCAACTCGGCGTACGATGCGCCTCTCTGGACGAAATCTTCAAGGAGTCGGATTTCATAACTCTTCACGTTCCCCTGACCGACGACACGAGGACTCTGATCAACGCCAAGAACATAGCCAAAATGAAGAACGGGGTTCGCATCATAAACTGTTCCAGAGGCCCGGTGATAAACGAGGAAGATCTTGCGGACGCTATTGAGTCCGGAAAAGTGGCAGGGGCTGCTCTGGACGTGTACGCGGTCGAACCTCCGGGATTGTCTCGGCTTATTTCGCAGGACAAGGTTATTTGTACTCCACATCTCGGAGCTTCCACGAAAGAGGCCCAGGAAAACGTGGCAATCGCGGTCGCCAACCAAATAAGAGATTTCCTCCTCACAGGTACCATAAGAAACGCTGTGAACGCCCCCGCGGTGTCAGGAGAAGCCCTGGAGACCTTGATGCCTTATCTTGACCTTGCGCAAAGGCTCGGATTGTTCCTGGGGCAGACCATTCAAACAGGGATCAAGAGCGTGGAAGCCCAGTATTCGGGTGCGGTTGCAGAGATGGAGCTCAAACCTATAACCACGTCCTTTCTTACAGGCTTGCTTACGCCGATCATGATGGACGATGTTAACCAGGTGAATGCCCCAATGGTTGCTCAGGAGCGCGGAATAGTGGTTTCCGAGACCAGAATCAGCAAAGGAGAGAATTTCTTGTCTCTTCTTCGCTTCAAGGTGCTCACCGAGCGGAGAGAATATCTGATAGACGGTACCCTGTTCGGAAAATCAGAACCTAGAATGGTTCGTTACGGAGCGTTCAGAGGTGAATTCGACCTTTCCGGGCACCTTCTCCTCATTCACGGTGTCGACAAGCCCGGTGTGATAGGAAAAGTGGGTGCTACCCTCGGCGCCAAGGGCGTGAACATTTCTCACTTCCAATTTGCGAGGAAGGAGCAAGGCGGCGAGGCCCTGCTGTTCCTCAACACGGATACCAAGGTGGATGATGAATCCCTGCAGGCGCTAGAAGCTCTCGAAAATGTGAGCTCAGTTCGCCGCGTGACGATCTGATCCGCCTGACGGACATAAGATCATGCTGAACATAAAAGATCTCTCTAGTCCTGAGCTTCCCACGCAGGACAATTATGAGCAAGCGCTCAGAATCGGCCTGGAGATCTTTGATCGAAGGGACCCAGGAAGAGTGGCGGAAAAGGCACGAGCCAGGTTGGTGGGGCGTTCCATAATTATCCCGTATCTTGACAGAGAGATCGCCTTGAACGTGGACACACACAGGTTCTCGTTCACGGAAACCGATGAAGAAGCGCCAACCTGGCTTGCCATACTGGCGATACATTACCTGAACAACGCCGACGGCCGGCACCCCACGGGCCGGCTAAAGCACTTCCGGGAGTTCAAGGACGGCCACTTCTACGAGCCGGCGTTCAATCGACGGACCAAAGACATCCTGGCAAGCGTTTTCGGTCTAGATCCTGCTCCTATGACTACGGCCGCCGAGAAGCTGAAAGGAAAGCTCCTTCAAACCGGAGATGCGGCCGTGGAGCTGTCTTACTTCCCGTGCGTTCCAATAACGTGTATCTTGTGGCGGGGTGACGAGGAATTCCCGGCGGAGGCTACGGTGCTTTTTGACGAGACAGCGGACACGTTCTTCAGCGCTGAAGACATGGCCGTTGCAGGACAAATGGCGGTTCTCGAATTGTTGAAAGCGTCTCGCGGATAAGCTTCCTTTTGGGCACTTTGATGAACATTTTTATTCTGAGTCAATTTCCCAAAGAAGCAAAGCGAGGATCACAATGAAAATAGCAGTATCCGGTAAGGGAGGTGTGGGAAAAACCACGCTGAGCAGCCTGCTGGCACGATATTGGGCCAGAAAGGGATATAGAGTCCTGGCTGTGGATGCAGACCCGGACGCGAATCTCGGTTCCGCTCTCGGCATAGACACTTCCGGAATAGTGCCGGTTGCAAAGATGGAGGCCCTCATAACCGAACGTACCGGATTGAAACCCGGTACTGTGGGCGGGTTCTTCAAGATGAACCCGAAAGTGGACGATCTACCGGAAGCACTCGGCCGAGAGAGAGATGGGGTCCGTCTTCTCATTATGGGCACCGTGAAAAAGGGTGGAGGCGGGTGTGTTTGTCCTGAAAGCGTTCTCCTGAAGGCGCTGATTTCCCATCTGGTTCTCTATCAAAAGGACCTGGTGATCATGGACATGGAAGCGGGGATCGAACACCTCGGCCGTGGGACAGCCCAAGGTGTGGATCGCCTCGTAATAGTTGTCGAGCCCGGCCGGAGAAGCATCGAAACAGCGGCTAAGGTCAAACAGCTGACCCAGGACATCGGGCTTCACAAAGTCGCGGCAGTGGGGTCTAAAGTGAGAAATGCCGAGCAGGAAGAATTCCTTCGAAGCAATCTCGACGGAATACAACTAATCGGAATCTTGCCTTTTTCTGAAGAAATTGCTCGAGCGGACCTGGAAAGCCGGCCTCCGCACTTGGACGATCCGCAGATCTTTCAAGCCATTGAAAAGATCGCGGCGGCTCTGGATTCCGAGACCGCCTGAGAGCAAGAAAGCCGGATTCAACCGGTCAGTGGCTGTCGTTTATTTTAGAACAGAGCTTTGCCGCAAAAGAGGCGGGGTTCTCCAAGTCAATCGAATCGTCTTTGTTATCAAGGAGGTTTTTGCATGTCGGCCAAAATCATTAGCGGAAATGAAGTATCCCAGCAACTCAAGGACGAAATGAAACAGGAAGTAGTCGGGCTTAAGGCTCAGGGCCTGGAGCCATGCCTCTCGGTCATTCTGGTAGGTGAAGACCCGGCTTCCAAGGTGTATGTATCCAACAAGAAAAAAGCATGCGAGTACATCGGAATAAAGTCTCTCGAGACGAGACTTCCAGCTGATTCCACCACCGAACAGCTCCTGGAAGTAATAGACGGTTACAACAAGGACAAGACCGTTCACGGGATACTCTGCCAGCTTCCGCTTCCCAAGCACATTCCCGAAACCAAGATCTTGCGCTCGATTCTCCCGGAAAAGGACGTGGACTGCTTCCACCCCTTTAACGTGGGCCTGATAAGCATCGGCGAAGTGCGATTCCTGCCCTGCACTCCCGCTGGTGTCATCGAGCTCATCAAAAGAGGTGGCTTCCAGACCGCCGGCCAAGACGTGATCATTCTCGGGCGGAGCAATATTGTGGGCCGCCCGCTCTCCAATATGCTCGACCAACGTGACATGAACGCAACGGTTACCATGTGTCATACTAAGACCAAGAAGCTTAAAGAGCGCTGCGCCGAAGCCGATATAGTAATAGCGGCCATGGGTGTTCCGGAATTCTTGAAAGGCGATATGGTCAAGGAAGGCGCCGTGGTAATTGACGTAGGCATTAACCGCGTGGATGCCCCGGGAACGGAAAAAGGATGGAAGCTCGTGGGCGACGTCGCGTTCGACGAAGTGAAGGAAAAGGCGGCAGCTATTACGCCTGTACCCGGTGGCGTCGGCCCCATGACAATAGCAATGTTGATGAAAAACACTCTGACTGCAGCAAAAGAAACCATGAAGAAGTAAGACCTTGACCGGGGGCCGGTCAGAACGGTCCCCGCTTAACCCTTCCTCGACACTCAACACAATTCAGTTTGCATATATCCTTCATCCGAAATAGAATTGGACCATAGCTGAAGCACTCCCAAATTTCTTGCCCGTAACATTAATTTTGTCACGTCTGTCAAGGGAAGAGACGTGCAGGGGGAAAAAATGCAGCCCTACTTCAACGCTCGGACCGAATTGCCTGCAAACAGTCACCTGATGAAGCTCAAGGAAGCTTATTTCAGGGCCGTGCCCGAGGTATGCGTGGAACGATCGCGGTTGGTGACTCAGTTCCATCGAGACCTCGGGTTATTTGACCAAAATTGCATATCCAGTTTGGATAAAGCCAGGGTCTATAGGAGCATCCTGGCAGATCGCAAACCTGTGGTGTGGCATACTCTGGCGTACGAGAGAATGGGTAAAGACACTACCGCTCTTCATCCCTTCCCTATTGACGACTGGTCACCATTCGCTGGCTCGACCACAAGCAAATTCAAAGGCGTACTCATTCACCCCGAACTGATGGGGCTCATATTGTGGACTGAACTTCTGAGCATGACCAGCCGGCGCAAGAATCCCTTTCAGATCACACCAGAGGACATAGACGAACTTAACCTGGAAATTTTCCCGCGGTGGATGAAACACAATGTTCTCGAAATTGCCCGGGAAAGATCGTACGCAGCCAACCCGGGATTCTATCGCAAGTCCTCACGTGAATTGAAGCTAATGCAGCAGATAGTGTTTTTCTTGAACAGCAAAGTCCTTTGCATCTCACACACGATTCCCGATTTCTCCAAAGCTGTCAATCTTGGGCTTCGTGAAATGATCGGAGAGGCTCAGGGAAAAGCGGACAGCTCTGCCGATAAATCGAAAAAGGATTTCTATTCTGCGGTTTGCGAAGTCCTTGAGGGCATAATTCAATACGCCCGCAACCTGGCCGAGGAGGCTGACAGGCTGGCCGTATCGGAGCGCGTGCCTGAGAAGAAAGATCTGCTCAGAGAGATCGCTGAGAGGTACCGGCGAGTGCCGGAGCATCCGGCCCAGGGTTTCAAAGACGCACTCACAACCATATGGATTGTGTGGACGGCCCTCCATCTGGAAAATGCCAATGTGGGGCTCAGTCTAGGCAGGCTTGATCAGGTGCTTTACCCGTTTTACAGGAAAGATGTGGATAGCAACCAGCTACAGGCGAAAGATGCTCTCGAGCTCATTTGCTATCTCTGGCTCAAGATCGGGGATCACGTTCCCATAATGACCGAGACGGCCGAGCAACTGTTCGGAGGCACCGGCAGCAATCAGGCCATCACCATAGGCGGAATCGATAAGAACGGCAACGATTCAGTAAATGAGGTTACTTACCTTATCCTTCGAGCCACAGAGATCATGAAGCTCAGGGATCCGAATCTGAACGCCAGGTATCACCCCGAAAAGAACTCGCTCGAGTATTTGCGGAGAATCTGCGAGGCAAACATAAACACAAGGGCTACACCGGCTATTCATAACGATCCTGCAGTGATAGAAGCGCTTAAGGCCAAAGGAGACACTGAAGAACAGGCCAACGACTATGGAGTAGTTGGTTGCGTCGAGCCGGTGAGCGCGGGGCGAGCGTACGCACACTGCGCTGCCGCCCTGATAAATCTGCCTTCAGTCCTGGACCTGACCCTGTATAACGGCAGACACAGACACACCGGCAATGAACTCATCAGCATAGAAACCGGGAAAGTGGAAGATTTTTCGAAATTTGGCCAGTTCCTGGATGCATTTGCAGCCCAGACGCGATGGATGATAGACCGGGCAACTACTCTTAACGAACTCCTGGGACGCGTGCATCAGGACTTCTACCCTACTCCCATTTTGTCTTCATTCTTCGAAGGCCCAATGAGCAAAGGAAAAGACCTGATCCATGGTGGGGCTGAGATCAATTCTTCCGGAGCCTCAATAATAGGGCTCGCGGATACCGCGGATTCCTTGAGCGCTATTAAGGAATTATGCTTTCCGGCCGCGGACTCAACCAAGACTCCAATTTCCAAGATGATCCTGGCCATTGAAGATAATTTCCAGAATTACGAAACCTTACGCCAACAAATAATGAAAACCCCAAAGTACGGCAAAGACACCCCGGGCGCAGATACTCAGGTGAATTGGCTGATGAAGCTTATGGATGACGCGTTTCGTGCCAAGGTCAATTATCGAGGAGGGCGATACAGGGTAGGTTACTGGACCATGACCATTCATGCGGGCATGTCGAAAGTCACTGGAGCAATGCCCAATGGACGGCGACACGGAGACAATTTCGCAAGCGGGATCACTCCGGTATCAGGTGTAACTCCTTATCTGACATCTGCACTGAACTCGGTGGCCCAGCTTCCAGGGAAATGCGCGTCGAGTGGAATGGCCTTGAACATCAAGCTCACTCCTGAAGCTGACGGAGAAAGGATGCTGGACAATTTGGTTTCGCTGGTCAAAGGGTACTTCGAAAAGGCCAACAGCGGCAACCGTGGAGGATTGGAGATCCAGTTCAACATTGTAGATCGCGAGCTGCTTGAAGATGCGGTTAAGCATCCTGATAAGTACTGGGATCTCCTTGTGCGAGTCTCCGGGTACACTGCTTATTTCAAAGACTTGAATGCCCAAATGCAGAAAGAAATAATCGAGCGCTCCGAGTATCTGCTTTCTCCCGGACAGGCTCACCGCTTCAAACCCTTTGTCCTTAGTTCCGGCAAGGGCGTCAGTAATCCCTAATTTTCCGGCCGACAAATTTCTCAGTTGGCTTCCAGGAAGGAGGTTAGTCATGAAAGATCCATTGACCCGTCTCTTGGATAGAATAGTCTCCGAGACAACTGACGAGTTTCTTGAAATGCTGCTCAGAGCGATGAGCATGGCGTTCACCCTCTCCAAAAGCCCCCTCAATCCGATTGGCGCCCTTGATGGTTATCATGAGCAAATCGATGATTTTCAAGGAAGATACTTGTTTCAGGCGGTGGGAGGAGCCAATACCTCAGCAGTCTTCGACCGCGGCCAAATGGAAGTTCTTGACGATCCGGTGGATGATTGGGATATCAACGTAATGTTCAGCGATAATAAGGCATTGAGGGACTTCATCCTCTCTGACGATCACGATGTGATGGGAGCCATATTCGAGAATAGAGTTCAAACGGAGGGCAACCTGAACTACATATTCAAATTTGCTTTCATGGCCAGGGACCTGCTCCACAGATTCAATCTGGATCGATTTGCCAGGTAAGGCATTGCGGCCGGGGATTGACCGTGATTGTCTCCGGCCCACTCTCTCTTGCCCTCCTGTCCGGCTCTGCATGAGGCGGGACAAGTATATCGCAGTGAGTTGATCATGTCGTCTTTGCCACTCATTGTGGACATCAAACGTCATAGCGTTGAAGACGGGCCCGGAATACGTAGTGTGGTCTTCTTGAAAGGCTGCCCGCTCAGATGTGTTTTCTGCCAGAATCCCGAAACCTGGAGCCCGCAGCAGGAAGTCGCTTTCTTTCCGGGCGATTGCATCCAATGTGGCCAATGCGTGCGGGTCTGCCCGGCCGGCGCCGTCGATCTGGGTTTGCCTGGGGCAATTCGGCGCGAGTCCTGCAACGCTTGCGGAATGTGCGTTGACGCTTGCCCGGGCAACGGTCTCAGGCGTATTGGTCGGGCCTATGATCCGGATGAGCTATTGGAAATCCTGCTTAGAGATAGAAATTACTACTCTGGTTCGGGCGGTGGTGTGACCTTTTCAGGAGGCGAATGCACTATGCACGCCCAATTCTTGCGTTCAATGTTGATGCGACTGAAACGGCAAAACATTCATATTGTCCTTCAGACCTCCGGATTTTTCAATTACCGCAGTGTCAGCAGGATGATTTTGCCATATGTGGACCTGATTCATTACGACATCAAATTCGCTAATCCTGAGAAACACCGGCGATACACCGGCCACACGAATCGCAAAATCATCAACAATCTCTTGCGGCTCCTTAGAGACATGCCAGAAACGGTACATACCAGAATACCATTGATTCCCGGAATCAACGCCACGCAAGAGAACCTCAAGGAAATAATCGGATTGCTTATCGAATCAGGCGTCGGACAAGTCTCATTATTGCCGTATAATCCGATGGGTATCTCAAAGTATGAGAGTCTGGGATTGCCAACACCCGATCTTTCGAGCAGTTTCATGGACCCCGCAGATGAAGCCGCAGTTTTCGAAATGTTCGGAAGAATAATCAGTCAGCTAAGAAACAAGAAAGACCCAACGGATCAAAGCTGATAAAAAGACTCTTCTAGCCGATACCGATGCGCTTTTAAAGCAGTAAGATCGGGGAAACACTTGTTACAAGAAGGGTTTCTCCGATTTTCCTTCTTTTATTGCGAATTCGTATGAGACACCGAAGTCCCTCCCGATTTGCTCAGAAGAATTGCAAGATCCTTGGAATCAGCTTCAATGCAATAATCAAGGGCTGTCTTTCCGGTCTTGTCCGCAGTATTCACGCGGGCACCCCGTTCCAATAGAAGCTCTGCAATTCCATGATGGCCGCAACGACAGGCTCTCATAAGAGCTGTCTTCCCAGTCGCGGAGCTTTTGAGGTTGACATCCGCTCCGTTGTCAAGAAGGAGCCTGACCACCTTCGGATGCCCTAATTGTGCGGCGCGCATTAACGCAGTCTTTCCGCTGCTTTTGCTCTGCGCATTTACTCTGGCGCCATTCTGAATCAGAAAGGCTACCACTTCCAAATGACCGTTCTCTGCGGCTCGCATCAAAGGGCTACGGCCAGTTCTGGGGCTCTCTATATTAACATCAGCCCCCCTCTTAACGAGAAATTTCACGTCCTCCAGTCGGCCGTCTTCCGAAGCTGAAAGCAATGCATTCCTATCTCCCCTTTTCCCACGGGCCGCGGCAGGAATCTGCCATCTGTCGGCCACCCCTTCGAGGCCGGTCGATCTTGCGAACTTTGCAATAATCCTCTTGGTTTGTAAGCCTTTGAATCCGGTGAACAATTGCTTGGCCTTTAACTTGACGTAGTAAGCCAGCCCCACCGACAGAAGCACTCCCAAAGTAATTGCTATTAGTGGAAACAGAGGGATCCCGTCGTCCGCCATCCGTTATCCTACCGATAATCTTCCCCCAACCATACGGTTAAGAGAGCTATTCGATAATGCCTTCGGTGCATTGCGCAGCAAAGGCGGCTTTGTCTATAGCCTTCCAGTAGGCCGTTTCCGGGGCGATACGCTTTTGGTCCACTAGTTGCTGAAGGGCTTGATCCATGGTTTGCATGCCTTCCGTGCTGCCGGTCTGTATGACTGAGGTTATTTGTGATAGTTTTCCTTCACGTATCAGATTGCTAACGCCAGGGCTACTGATCAGGATTTCCACAGCCGCGCACCTGCCTTTACCGTCAGCGGTCTTCAGGAGCTGCTGCGCCAGTACGGCCTTCAATGATTCGCTTAGCATTGACCGAACCTGATTCTGTTGATTTGCAGGAAATGCATTGATAACGCGATCGATTGTCTTCACGGCGGAATTTGTATGCACGGTGCCGAATACCAGGATACCGAGTTCCGCGCAGGTCAGTGCCAAACCGATGGTCTCCAGATCGCGCATTTCGCCGACGAGAATTATGTTCGGATCCTCCCTGGAAGCGACTCTCAGGGCATCTGCAAAGCTCTTTGCGTGAGTGCCTATCTCCCGTTGCGTGACCAGTGCTTTTTTGTTTTCATGCACGAATTCAAGTGGATCCTCTATGGTGATTATATGCTGCTCCTCGGTCTCGTTTATGTAATCGATCATTGCAGCTAGGGTAGTGGATTTGCCGGATCCCGTCGGCCCTGTCACGAGCACAAGGCCTTTCTTGATTTTGAGAATGTTGTGGACGCCCTTTGGAATTCCAAGCTCTTCCAGGCTCTTGAGTTTTGTGGGAATCTGTCTGAAAACAGCAGACACACCCCTCACCTGGTAGAAGTAATTGCATCTAAATCGCGCGAGTCCTGCCACCTCGTACGCTTGATCGAGTTCCAGTGTCGTCTGGAGTCTTTTCTGTTGGTCAGGCGTCATCATTTCAAAGAAAAGCTGTTCGTTGAGCTTGTGAGAGAGCGGGGAACGCTTTGTGGGGACCAAATCCCCTTTCAGGCGAAGCAAGGGCGGCAAGCCAGGAACCATGTGGAGATCCGATGCGCCCGCTTGGATCATTTCTGTGAGCAATACGTCTATCTTGGCCATCACATTGACCTACATGAAACGCTTCTTGTTTTCTGCAGCTTCTTGCGCTGTCTGCACAGATATCTTCTTGGCTTGAAGGACCTGCATGATCGAGTCGTCCATCAACTGCATGCCCTGAGCCCTTCCTGTCTGCATGATCGACGGCAACTGGAATGTCTTTTCGGTGCGTATGAGATTCGCCAGAGGCACCGTTCCGATCATTATTTCAGAAACCAGAACCTGACTTCGTCCGTCGGCTGCGGGCAGCAGCTTCTGAGTGATAACAGCTCGGAGACTTTCTGACAACATCGTTCTTATCTGATTTTGCTCGTCCGGCGGGAACGAGTCTATGAGTCTGTCTACCGTCTTGGGGCCACTTGATGTGGATAGCGTTCCCATGACCAGGTGCCCTGTCTCTGCAGCCGTAATGGCAAGTCTTATGGATTCGAGATCCCGCATCTCACCCACCATGATCACGTCAGGGTCTTCTCGCAAAGCGGCTCGCAGCGCGTTGGCAAAAGAACGGGTGTGTACCCCGAGCTGTCTCTGATTCACCAAACCCTTTTTCACCGGGTGGACAAACTCAATCGGGTCTTCAACCGTCAGAATATGTACCGGCCTGGAAGAGTTGATCAGGTCTATCATAGACGCCAGAGTAGTCGATTTGCCCTGCCCCGTCGCTCCGGTCACGAGAATCAGGCCCTGGTGGAAATCGCAGAATTTGACAACTACGGGCGGCAAGCCCAAATCCGACAGCGAGGGAAGCTTTGCCGGAATTATCCTGAAAGTAGCGTCCAGGCCCTTCCGTTGCAGGATCACGTTTCCCCGGAACCTTGCTACCCCTTTCAGATCGTAACCGAAATCCAATTGAAGATTCTGTTCCAGGTGTTTTCGTTGGCCAGGCGTCAATATTTCATAAATGAGGCTCTTTGCCGCTTCAGGAGCCAGAATGGGTGATTTTACCGCTCTGAGACGCCCGAATTGCCGAAGTATGAAGCAGCTCCCGGTGGCCACGTGAACGTCCGATGCCTTTGATTGGACGGCCATGTGGAGCAACGAGTCTATCTGCGCCATTCACGCTCCCTCCTAAACACTCAAGAAATTATTGCAACCCTGTACGAATGGGGTCAGCGGCCGGATTCATGGCTGTTCCCCCTGTCACCGGCAATAGTCCCCCCAAAACGAGACCATTCCATGAGAACTTCGTTTATAAATAGTTAAGGACTAGA